>CAIQOY010000284.1 GCA_903873565.1 uncultured Actinomycetes bacterium | reverse complement strand
GTCCTCGGCCAGCATCCGCCGGAACAGCGGGTAGGGGTCGACGAGGACGTCCTCGGCGTAGGGGTCGTCGTCGTAGACGGGCACGTGGGGGGCGGGGTGCGCCGGCACGGGGCTACCGTACCGCGCCGGGGCTGTGCGATGCTTGACCCGTGTCCGACCACGCCTTCATCGTGGTGCTGCGCGACGGCACCGAGCTCGCGGTGGCCGCCGACCAGACCATCCTCGACGCCCTCGAGCAGGCCGGCCGGCGCGTGCTGACCTCGTGCCGCGAGGGCAACTGCGGCACCTGCGAGACGGCCGTCCTTGAGGGGGCGATCGACCACCGCGATCACGTCCTCGACGACGAGGAGCGCGCGGCGGGCGACGTGATGATGATCTGCGTGTCGCGGGCGGCCGGCGACCGGCTCGTGCTCGACCTCTAGGCCCGCGCTCAGCCCTGCGGCGCGACGGGCGGCGGGGGCGGCGGCGTCGGCTCGGGCAGCGGCTCGTCGACCGCCGTGTCGATCGGGCCGGGGAAGTCCTTCGGGTTGAAGATGCTGACCCCGCGGTCGACGAGCGCGAGGCGCCCGGCCACGCGGCCCTTCAGCGGCGTCTCGGCCTTGCCCTTGCGGGTCACGCGCAGGACGCCGTCCTCCAGCGCGACGAGCCCGCCGTGGTCGTCGCGCAGGGCCCCGGTCGTGCCGACGACCGCGCCGTCGGCGTCGACGTCGAGGGCCGTGGCGCGGTCCTTGAGGGTGCGCGACCCGAGCAGGCGCAGGTCCTGGTTGAAGCGCAGGACGCTGCGGCCGTCGGCGCCCAGCGCGACCACCTCGCCGTTGGGGGCGACGACGAGGTCCTGGACCGGCTGCGGCAGCTTGGCCGTCGCGCGCTGGCCGCGCGAGACGCGCACGAGGGTGCCGAGGGTGGCGGCGAAGAGGTCGCCGCCGGGCGAGGCCGCGATCGCCTGCGCGCCCCGGATCGTGGCCAGCGTGCGGTCGGGCGCGCGCCCGGCCTTGCCGCCCGGGCCCGCGCCGATCAGGCGCACCGCGCCGTTTCCGAGCAGCACCAGCGGCTGGCCCGTGCGGGGCCACAGCGCGATGTCGCGGGCGCGCCCGCCGAGCGGGATCGTCAGCACGGTCGGGTCCTCGGGGTGGAAGGGGCGGGGGGTCAGGCGCGTGATCGTGGACCCGAAGGTGGTCCAGTAGCGCTCGGGCGAGAGCGCGATGTAGCCCTCCACGAAGCCGTTCGCGCGGTCCGTCATCGCCAGCATGTCCCACGTCTCGACGGTCGAGGTCGAGACGCGGTTGAGGCGGGTCGGCTGCATCGCCACGGCGCGGGTGTCGTCGGTGTAGACCGACTGCTCGGCGTCGAGCACGCCGTCGGACCACGGGTTGCGGTACGCGAGCGTGCCGGCCGTGTAGGGCGCGATGGTCGTGATGCCCGACAGGGCCACGAAGTGGCCGCCCGTGCGGATCAGGTAGGCGGACGAGCCCGACCCCACGCTCCGGTACCAGCCGAACATCCCCAGCATCAGCGATCCCGAGGCGCCCACCGACGCGTACTCCTCGGGCGTCGGGACGTCGGTGAGGTCGCCGTGGAAGAAGGTGACCGAGTTGACGTGGACCGTGCGCAGGATCCCCGACGTGCCGAGGCGGCGCTCGAGCGTGGTCTGCAGCGGCCGGACGTAGGAGCCGGCGGTCGGGCTCGTGCCGATCTCCTCGCCGAGCTGGCGGATCGCCGGCAGGGAGGCGAGGTAGCCGGTGCCGGGCGCCGCGTAGTCGACCGCGCCGTCCACGCCGGTGCGGAAGCCCATCGCGGAGAGGTAGGCCAGGAGGTCGGCGGAGGCCGTCGGGCCGCAGTACATGCGCCCGCCGTTCGGCAGCCCGGGCCGCGCGAGCAGGTTGACCTCGGGGCGCAGCTGGTCGAGGTCGGGGATGCCCGCCACCGACCAGCGCATCGCGTTGAGGGAGAGCGTCGGGCTGAACGAGCGCGGGCCGGCGGCACCGGCCACGGGCGCGGCGACCACCAGCGCGGCGAGCCCGAGGGCGGCGAGGGTCAGGGCGCGGCGCACCGGGCGATTCTAGAGACGGCGTCCGTCCCGTGTCTGGCGTCAGGCCCCGAGCGCGCGGATCGCCCCGAACAGCACCTCGGCGGCCAGCGCCGCGTCGCGGGTGTCGGAGTCCTCGAGCGGCGTGTGCGAGAGCCCGTCCTTGCAGGGCACGAACATCATCGCGGTGGGCACGCGGTCGGCCACGCACATCGTGTCGTGGGCGGCGCCCGACGGCATCACCATGAAGGGC
>CAIQOY010000283.1 GCA_903873565.1 uncultured Actinomycetes bacterium | reverse complement strand
TCCGTCCATGCTGATCGACGACCTGCGCGCGGCCTGCGCCGCCGATTGGCGCGCGTTCACCGATCACGCCTTCGTGCGGGGCATCGCCGACGGCACGCTGCCCGAGGCCGCGTTCCGCGAGTACCTGGTCCAGGACTACCGTTTTTTGGTCGGCTTCGCGCGGGCCCACGCGCTCGAGGCCTACAAGGCGGACACGGTCGAGGACCTGCGCTGGTCGGCGGCCGCGGCGGCGGGCATCGTCGAGGTCGAGATGCGGCTGCACGTCGACTACTGCGCGGGCTGGGGCATCGACGAGGCCGAGCTCGAGGCCGCCGAGGAGGACCCCGCCAACGCCGCCTACACGGGCTTCGTGCTGGAGACCGGGCTGGCGGGCGACGCGCTCGACCTGGCGGTCGCGCTCGCGCCCTGCACGGTCGGCTACGGCGAGATCGGCGCGCGCCTCGCCGCCGACCCGGCCACCCTGCGCGGCGAGGCCAACCCGTACGAGGCCTGGATCGCGGCCTACGCGGGCGACGCCTACCAGGCCGGCGTGGCCGAGGCCGTCGAGCGGATGGAGCGGCTGCACGGCCGCCACGGCGGCGACGGGCGGCGCGCGCGGCTCGAGGGGGTGTTCCGGGAGGCGGCGCGGCTGGAGGCCGCCTTCTGGCAGATGGGGCTCGACCGGGGGCGGACGCCCGCATGAGGCTCGGCACCGGCATCCTCGTGGCGCTGGGCGTGATCGCCGCGGCGATCGGCCTGTCGGCGCTCGCGCACCGCATCGCCGACGACCGCCGCCAGAACGCCCTCGACGCCTTCTACGCGGCGCCGGAGGGCTTCGAGCAGGCCGACCCGGGAGCGCTCCTGCGGATCGAGTCGCTGCCGGACGCGAAGGTCCAGGGCGCGACGGTCTACCGCATCCTCTACCGCACCGTCCGCCAGGACGGCTCGGCCGCCGTCTCCGGCGGCATCGCCTACATCCCCACGCAGCCGGCGCCGGAGGGCGGCCGGCCCGTCCTCGCCTACGCCCACGGCACGATCGGGCTCGGCCGCGGCTGCGCGCCGAGCCGCCGCGAGGAGCCGATCGGCCCCGGTCGCGACTGGATCCCGCAGGCCATGCGGATGGGCTTCGCGCTGGTGGCCCCCGACTACGCGGGGCTCGGCACCGCCGGCCCGTCGCAGTACCTGCTCGGCCGCGCCGAGGCGCAGGACGTCGTCAACGCGGTGCGCGCGCTCGACGAGGTGCCCGGGGCGGCGCCGGAGCGGCGCTGGGCCGTGATGGGCCACTCCCAGGGCGGCCACACGGCGCTGTGGACGGGCGACCTCGCCCAGGAGCTGATGCCCGAGCGCGAGCTCGTCGGGGTGGGCGCGATCGCCCCCGCCGCGGACCTCGTGCGCATCATCGGCGCGCAGTGGGCGAGCGGCATCGGCTGGGCCGTCGGCGCCGAGGTCTACGCCTCCTGGCCCGCCGTCACCCCGGGCGTGCCCTACGACCGCGTGATCTCGTCCGCCGGCCGGCGCTGGTACCGGCCCGTGGCCGACGCCTGCCTCGGCGAGGGGCTGCCCGCCCCGGCGGTCGC
>CAIQOY010000282.1 GCA_903873565.1 uncultured Actinomycetes bacterium | reverse complement strand
GCGGCCGGGCAGACCTGGCAGGTGATCCTGGTCGGCGCGAAGGGCCCGAACGCCCTGCCGGTCACCACCAAGCGCAAGCTGGTCGTGGACTACACGGACTTCGCCGCCGTCACCCAGTGGGGCCAGAAGCTGACCGCCTACGTCGCCCCCTGCGCGGCGCCGACCGAGACCTACGAGGCGGTGCTCGGCGACCTCACCGGCGTCTACGCCTTCTGCACGCCCGTTCCCGGGATCTGGGCCGCGTCGTCCGAGGAGGTGCTGCAGGGCCCGCCGGACCTCCAGCTGAACGACAAGCGCACGGTCGGCCGCACCGTCGCCTGGCGCCTGTCGCCCGGCAAGGGCTTCGCGGTGCCGACCGGCTACGCGGTGCGCTGGCGCATCGACGCCTGCCCGGCCGCCTCGTCCGCCGCGACGCCGTGTCCGGGCCGCAACCCATGGAAGCGCAAGGCGCTTCCGGCCGGCGCCACCAGCTTCGCCATCCCGGGCGCCACCTCCGGCACCTACTGTGACGTGCAGATCACCGCGGACAGCGCGGCCGGCAAGAGCGAGACGCTCGACCTCGGCATCTACATCTTCTAGGCGCGGGGCCCGAGGTCAGCGCAGGAGCGGCGCGAGCTCCTCGAGGATCCTGAGGCCGCACGGGTCGTCGTCCTCGCCGAGCGGCTGGATCGCGACGTGGTCGGCCCCTGCCTCGAGGTGGCCGCGCAGCTTCGCGACCACCGTCTCGGCGTCGCCGTGCGCGACGAGGGCGTCGATCAGGCGGTCGGAGCCGCCGTCGGCGATGTCCTCCTCGGTGTAGCCCATCCAGAGCAGGTTGCGCTTGTAGTTGTCGATGCCGAGGTACCAGGCGATGCCGGCACGGGCCCGGGCGCGGGCCTGCTCGGGATCGGGCTCGATGATCGCCTTGTGCTCGACGGCGAGGATCGGGTCGGCGCCCAGGATCTCGCGCGCCCTGGCCGTGTGCTCCACGGGCACGAGGTACGGATGCGCGCCGAGCGAGAGGTCGCGCGCGACCTCGAGCATCGGCGGGCGCAGGGCGGCGATGATCGTGAGCACGCGGCTCTCGGCGTCGTCCTCGGTGCCGTCCGGCGAGTCGAACGCGCCGCGCTCGATCTGGCCGAGGTACTCGCGCATCTTGGCCACGGGCTTGAGGTAGGTCGTGGTGCCGCGCGGGTCGACCTGCGGCGGGTGGCTGACGCCGAGCCCGAGCAGGAAGCGGTCGCCGAAGGAGTCGTTGAGGGTGCGCGAGGCGCTGGCCGCGGCGATCGCGTCGCGGGCCCAGACGTTGGCGATGCCGCTGGCCACGAGGATGCGCTCGGTGGCCCCGAGCAGGACGGCGGCGTTCGAGAAGGACTCGCGCACGCCCATTCCCTCCGGGTACCACAGGCACGGGAAGCCCAGCTCCTCGGCGCGGCGGGCGGCCGGGCGGCCCATGTCCGCGGGCACCGCGGTCAGCGCGCCGATCCAGGCGCCCCACGTCCCCATCCGCTCGCGCATCCGCGCGCGGTCATCGCTCAGCGCCATCGTGAGAGCCCCCGTCGTCGTCATCGCCCGCCAGTCTCGCCGCTCGGGTCCCCGGGCGCGCCGGTCGGCGCGCCCCAGCCGCCACCCCCGGGCGTGCGCACGTGCACGACGTCGCCGGGCCGGAGGTCGACGCCGGCCTTGCCGCCCACCGGCGCGCCGTTGACCCGGTGCTCGCCGACCGCCCCCGGACCGCCGCCCTGGGCGCCGCGCGGGCCGACGCGGCGACGGTCGGCGACGAGCGAGAGCGCCGCCGGGGCCAGCGCCTCGACCTCGCGCACGATGCCATCGCCGCCCGCGTGGAGCCCCGTGCCGCCCGTGCCGTAGGCGAGCTCGTAGCGGCGCACACGCACGGGCGCCTCCAGCTCGAGCGCCTCGACGGGCGTGTTGCGCGTGTTCGACATCGCCACGTGCACGCCGCTCGGGCCCGGCCCGCGCGACGAGGCGCCCTGGCCGCCGCCGATCGTCTCGTAGGTGCTCCAGCCCGCGCCGCCGAGGACGAGGTTGTTCATCGTGCCCTGGCCCTGGGCCGGCAGGTCGGCGACCTCGGCGAGCGCCGCCATCACGACGTCGGCGATGCGGCTCGAGGTCTCGACGTTGCCGGCGGCGACCGCGCTGGGCGGGCGCGCGTCGACGAGGCTGCCCGGCTCGGC
>CAIQOY010000281.1 GCA_903873565.1 uncultured Actinomycetes bacterium | reverse complement strand
GGCAGGGCGATGTTCACCACGGTGCCGTCGAGGACGACCATCAGCTGGGCGATGCCCAGGACGGCGAGGATCGCCCAACGGCGGGCGTGATGGGGGTTCGCGCTGTGGTCCATGCGTCTCCTTCTTCGGAGACGCGGAGCCTCCAGCGGACAGGTGCGCCGTGCGGGCCCGGAATCCTGCAGGGACCCGGCTCGCTACCGGGGCGGGACTTCGGCTGGCGGCCTTTTCGGACAGCCGAAGCGATCGAGATCCGACTCATCACGGCATCGGTCGAGATCGCCGATTGCCCACTGTGGCCCCATCTGTGCACAGGCCTCTCGCAGATCCTGCATGAGCCGGTCTCGCGCGAAGAGGACCACGCGGCCACCGGGTTCCACAACGGCAACCACGGCCTGCCCCTCGGCCAGCCCGCATTCTTCGCGAAGTGCGGCGGGAAGCGTTATGCGACCACGCGCGTCGATCCGGAGCGGATAGGTGGCCATGGGATGACCGTACCGGCCGCGCGCTGGGTACGCAAGAACTACGAGGCGTGCGCGGCGACGACCCGCTCGAGCGCGTCGACCCAGGCCGCGTAGTAGGCGGTGGCCGGGTCCTCGTCGGGGTCGTGGCCGTGGCGCTCGATCGCCTCGGCGAGGGCGTCGCGCCACTCCACGGCCCCGACGCCGAGCTCGCGCAGGGCGACGACGCCCATCCCGAGCGCGCGGGCCTGCCACGGCTCCTCGAAGACCAGCTCGCCGTTCGTGCGCGGCAGGTCGAGGACGGCGAGGTACGGGTCGTCGGTCACGCGGCGGCGGGGGCGAGGGGCAGGCCGGTGCCAATCATCGAGTCGCGCGTGACGAGCGCGGCGAGGGCCTCCTCGTCGAGGCCGTCGGTGCCCGCGGGCCGCATCGGCAGCACCAGGTAGCGCACCTCGGCCGTCGAGTCCCAGACGCGCACCTCGACCTCGTCGGGCAGCTCGACCCCGAACTCCCCGAGGACGGCGCGGGGCTCGGCGACGACGCGGGCCCGGTAGGGCGCGCTCTTGTACCAGGTCGGCGGCAGCCCGAGGACGGGCCAGGGGTAGCAGGAGCAGAGCGTGCACACGATCACGTTGTGCACCGCGGGCGTGTTCTCGACGACGACCATCGTGTCGCCCTCGTCGCCCGCGAAGCCGAGCTCGCCGATCGCGGCCGTGCCGTCCGCGAGCAGGCGCTCCCGGTAGGCCGGGTCGGTCCAGGCGCGGGCCACGACCCGGGCGCCGTTCTGCGGGCCGACGTCGTTGACGTAGCGGTCGATGACGGCGTCGATCGCGTCGCTGGTGACGATGCCCTTCTCGACGAGCAGTGCCTCGAGCGCACGGGCGCGCAGCTCCTCCGCCGACGCGGGCCGGGGATGGTGGTGCCCGTCGTGGTCGTGATCGTGGTCGTGGTGATGGTCGTGGTCGTGCATCAGGCGGCCTCCAGGTAGCGCTCCCACAGATCGGCCAGGACGACGTGGTCCTCGGCGTCGGGGCCCCACAGCTCGCGCGCCCGGAAGCGCACCGCGTAGACGGCCTCGCGCTCGGCGTTGTCGACGTCGGGCACGCCGTCGTCGCCGCGCACCGAGACGACCTCGCCGGTGGCGCCGCGCAGGTAGCGCGGGCAGCGGGTGTGCCCCGCGGGGCGCATGCGCCGGACGCGCACGCGGTCGCCGACCGCGAAGGCCGGGTCGGCCGCCGGGGGCATCGGGTGGCTGGTGGCGAGCGCCGTCATCAGCTTGGCGGTGCGCGCGGGGTCCTCCGCGTGCGGCGGCGCCTCGCCCGCGGCGAGCCGCTCCGCCCAGGCGTCGACCTCGGCGTGCGTGATCGCGCCCGTCTCGACGAGCGCCTGCTCGGCCTCCCACAACCACTTCTCGTAG
>CAIQOY010000280.1 GCA_903873565.1 uncultured Actinomycetes bacterium | reverse complement strand
GCAGAACGTGCTCAAGCACTCCCTCGAGTGCGCGCACCTCGCCGCGATCATGGCCGTCGAGCTCGGCGCCGACGAGCGGGTGGCCCGCCGCGCGGCGCTCCTGCACGACATCGGCAAGGCGGTCACGCACGAGGTCGAGGGACCGCACGCCCTGATCTCCGGCCAGTTCTGCCGCAAGCACGGCGAGAGCGAGGCCGTCTGCCACGCGGTCGAGGCCCACCACTACGACGTCGAGCCCGACTCCGTGGAGGCCGTGCTCGTGATCGCCGCCGACGCGATCTCCGCGGCGCGGCCCGGCGCGCGCGGCGAGAGCCTCGAGCAGTACATCAAGCGGCTTGAGGCCCTCGAGGAGATCGCGATGCGCCGCGACGGCGTCGAGCGCTGCTTCGCGATGCAGGCCGGTCGCGACGTGCGCGTGATGGTCAAGCCCGGCGAGGTGAACGACGACATGGCCGCGCTCCTCGCGCGCGAGATCGCCCAGGAGATCGAGGACAGCCTCGAGTACCCCGGCCAGATCAAGGTCACCGTGATCCGCGAGTCGCGCACCAGCGAGCTCGCCCGCTAGCACCCGCCATGCGCCGCTACCACGTCACGACGTTCGGGTGCCAGATGAACGTCCACGACTCCGAGCGCATCAAGGGCATGCTCGAGGGCGCGGGGCTGGGGGAGGCGCCGGACCGCGACGCGGCCGACGTCCTCGTCTTCAACACCTGCACGATCCGCGAGAAGGCCGACGACCGCCTCGTCCAGCACCTGCACGACGCGCGCGGCCGCAAGGAGCGCGATCCCGACCTCCAGGTCGTGGTCGCCGGCTGCTGGGCGGAGTCGCAGCGCGAGGCCATCTTCCGCGAGTTCCCGTGGGTCGACGCCGCCGTCGGCCCCGGGCGGATCGGATCCCTGGCCGACGCCATGCGCGCCGAGGGCGACGAGCGCGGGGCGTTCGGCAGCTTCGACGACTTCGCCGCCGACCTGCCGCGCCGCCGCGAGCGCGACTTCCAGGCGTGGCTGCAGCTGTCGATGGGCTGCAACTCCGTCTGCAGCTACTGCATCGTGCCGAGCGTCCGCGGCCGCGAGCGCTCGCGCCACCCCCGCGAGGTGCTCGCCGAGGCGCGCCAGCTGGCCGCGGAGGGCGTCACGGAGATCATGCTGCTCGGCCAGAACGTGAACTCCTACGGCCGCGACCTGTCCCCGGACGAGCGCTGCACCTTCGCGGAGATGCTGCGCGCCGTCGACGCGATCGACGGCATCTCCCGGATCCGCTTCATGAGCCCGCATCCGAAGGACATGCGCGGCGACGTGATCGCCGCCATGGCGGAGAGCGATGCGGTCTGCAACCAGCTGCATCTGCCCCTGCAGTCGGGATCGACGCGCGTGCTCAAGCGGATGCGCCGCACCTACGACCAGGGCCGCTACCTCGACCTCGTCGCCCGCCTGCGGGACGCCATGCCGGACATCGCCCTCACCACCGACGTCATCGTCGGGTTCCCGGGGGAGAGCGACGCGGACTTCGAGGACACCCTCGACGTCTACGAGCAGGTCGGGTTCGACCACGCCTTCACGTTCATCTACTCGCCGCGCCGCGGCACGGAGGCCGCCGCCTTCGAGGACCAGGTCGCCGACGAGGTCAAGCACGAGCGGCTCGAGCGGCTGGTGGACGTCGTCCAGCGCCACGCCGCGGCGCGCAACGCCGCGCTCGTGGGGACGACGCAGGAGGTCCTCTCCGAGGGACCGAGCCGCACCGACCCGGGCGTCTTCCGCGGCAAGACGCGCGGCAACAAGACGGCCCTGTTCACGCCGGCGGCTCCCGCCGGCAGCGTGGTCTCGATGGTCGTGGAGGAGAGCACCTCGCAGACCCTGCGCGGCCGCATCCTCAGCCCCGTCGTCGCCTGAGCGCCGTGCGCCCGGTCGTCGCCATCTTCGGGCCCACGGCCTCGGGGAAGACGGCCGTCGCGGTGGAGCTCGCCCTGCTGATCGGCGCGGCGGAGATCGTGTCCGCGGACTCCATGCAGGTCTACCGCGGCCTCGAGCGGATCACCAACCAGCCCACCGAGGCGGAGCGTCGCGGCGTGCCGCACCACCTCGTGGGCTGCGTCGACCCCGACGAGCCGTTCGACGTCGTGCGCTACGCGGAGGCGGCGCACGACGCCGTCGACGCGATCCTCGCCCGCGACGCGACCCCGATCGTGGCCGGCGGATCGGGCCTCTACCTGCGGGCCGCGCTCGCGGACGTCGCG
>CAIQOY010000279.1 GCA_903873565.1 uncultured Actinomycetes bacterium | reverse complement strand
GGCGCCGGCTTCGGCGTCGGCCTGGCCCTGGTCGCCTGCATCCCGATCGGGGTCGCGATCGGGCTCGCCGTGACCGCGTTCGTGGCCTGATCGCGGGAGGAGACCGGGCGCCGGCGGCGTAGTCCGATCCATGAGGGAACGGCTGCGGGGGAGGGGGCTGAGGACGGCGGCGCTGGCGCCGCTCGCCCTGCTCGCCGGCATGGCCCTCGTCGGCGTCTGCGTGCTCGGCCTGATGGGGCTCGACCGGATCGGCGCCTTCGGCGTCGGGACGGTGCAGGTGACGGGCGCGAAGGGCGCGACGGCGACCGCCGTGCGCGAGGCCGCGTTGGCCACCGTCGGTTCCGCGAGCATGCTGAGCGTCGATCCCGCCCACGTCGCACAGGCCGTGGCCGAACTGCCCGAGATCCGCTCCGCCGAGGTCGACCGCGCGTTCCCCGGCACCCTGCGCATCCGCGTCGTCCGCGAGCGGGCCGTCGCCCTCGCGCCGACCGGCAAGGGCCTCGTGCTGGTGGGGGCCTCCGGCGCGGTCCTCGGCCGTCCGCAGGGCCGGGTGCAGCTGCCCGTGATCAGCGCCGCCCCGGCCGACATCCCCGGTCCCGGGGGTGTCGTCACGGCCCCGCGCGTGCTGGAGCAGATCGCCCTGGCCGCGGTTCCGAGCCGCACGGTCAGGCTGCGGGCGATCGGGTTCGGTGACGACGGCATGACGGCGCTCCTCGCCGGCGGCGGCCAGGTCCGCTTCGGCGACGGCCGCGACCTGCCCGTCAAGGTCAAGGTCGCGCGCGCGGTCATGCGGAAGGCAGACGGCGCCTTCGCCTACATCGACGTGACGGTGCCCACGGCGCCGGTCCTGCGCACGGCGACGGGGGATCCCCTGACCGCCAACGCGCCCGCCCTCAACCCCGGTGCCCTGCCGCCGGTGGGCGACCTCGGCGACTGGGTCGCCGGTGCCGCCCCCGCGGAGAGCATCCGGACGGTCTTCGGCTGACCTCCGCTCCCCCTTGAGACTCCTCTGTCCAGCGGATGAGGCGGCGCTTGAGGGTTCCCCGTTGACGCGGATCCGGCATGTTCTGTACACTCCGCAGCGGCTCCCGCCTCCCGGCGGCGGGCCTTTCGCATTTCAGGACCCGAACCTCAACCTGACGTAGACGTAGAGATCTGGAGCGGAGGCACACCATGGCGGCTCGCGACGGAAGTGGCGCGTATCTTGCGGTGATCAAGGTCGTCGGCGTCGGCGGCGGCGGCACGAACGCCGTCAACCGGATGGTCGACGCGGGCCTGCGCGGCGTGGAGTTCATCGCCGCCAACACGGACGCCCAGGCGCTCCTGATGACGGACGCCGACGTCAAGATCCAGCTCGGCGCGAAGATCACGCGCGGGCTCGGCGCCGGCGCCAACCCCGACGTCGGCCGCGAGGCCGCGATCGAGTCCAAGGAGGAGATCAAGGAGGCGCTGCGCGGCGCCGACATGGTCTTCGTCACGGCCGGCGAGGGCGGCGGCACGGGCACCGGCGCCGCGCCCGTGATCGCGGAGGCCGCCAAGGAGATGGGCGCGCTGACGGTCGGCATCGTCACGCGGCCGTTCGGCTTCGAGGGCCGCCGCCGCTCCGAGCAGGCCGACCGCGGCATCGAGGAGCTCGCCGCCAACGTGGACACGATCGTCGTGATCCCGAACGACCGGCTGCTCAACCTCGTCGAGCGCCGCACCTCGATCGTCGACGCCTTCCAGATGGCCGACGACGTGCTGCGCCAGGGCGTCCAGGGCATCACCGACCTGATCACCATCCCCGGCCTGATCAACCTGGACTTCGCGGACATCCGCACGGTGATGCGCGACTCCGGCACCGCCCTGATGGGCATCGGCCAGGCGGCCGGCGACCGGCGCGCGGGCGAGGCGGCGCGCGCCGCCATCTCCTCGCCGCTGCTCGAGTCGAGCGTCCAGGGCGCCACGGGGATCCTGCTCAACATCACGGGCGGCCCGGACCTCGGCCTGTTCGAGGTCAACGACGCGGCCGAGGTGATCGCCAACGCCGCCGACCAGAACGCCAACATCATCTTCGGCGCCGTCATCGACGAGGGCATGGGCGACCACATCCGCGTGACCGTCGTGGCCACCGGGTTCGACCGCAAGCCCGCCCCGATGCCGCGCGCCGCCCAGCGGACCTCGGAGCCGTCGCTCGGCGCCCTGTCGACGCGCGAGTTCGACATCAGCCGTCCGGCGACCCTCGAGGTCGGCGACGGCGACATCGACGTCCCGGACTTCCTCAAGTCGGACGACTAGGGGCCGCGACATGAGCGGCACCGACACCGACGGGCCGCTCTGGTCGGGGCGGCTGGAAGGGGGGCTCCACCCGGACGTCCTCGCGCTGACGCAGTCCCTGGACGTCGACCGGCGCCTCCTGCCCTACGACGTCGCGGCCTCGAAGGCCCACGTGCGGATGCTCGGACGGCAGGGGATCATCCCCGCCGCCGAGGCCGACGCGATCGTGGCGGCGCTCGACGACGTGGCGATCGACGACGGCGCGGCCGATGAGGACGTGCACTCGCTGATCGAGCGCCAGCTCGTCGC
>CAIQOY010000278.1 GCA_903873565.1 uncultured Actinomycetes bacterium | reverse complement strand
GGGCACGCCGGCGGCCTTGAGCAGCTCCTCGCCCTGGCGGCGCCCCGAGAGGTACGGGCCCGGCTTGGCGCCGGCCGTGTCGATGCCGCCGAAGTGGATGATCCGCCCCGCGCCGGCCTTCGTGGCGGCCCGGGCGAGCGCGCCGATGCCCTCGGTGTTGACGATCCCGTAGCCGCCCGGCGGCGCCTTCTTGTCGCCGGTGATGGCGGCGCAGGAGATCACGGCCGAGACGCCCTCGCAGGCCCGCTCGAGCGACGCGTGGTCGGTGAGGTCGCCGACCACGAGCTCCGCGCCGGGCGCGACGGCGGCCGAGGCGCTGCGGGCCATGGCCCGCACGGGCACGCCGGCGTCGACGAGCCGCCGGGTGAGGCGGCCGCCGATGAAGCCGGTGGCGCCGGTGATGAGGACGGGGGAATCGCTCATGGGGGTCCTTCGGTTGGTCGGGGGACGGGCCGGACTAGCTCGCGAGGTGCGGGCGGGCGTCCGTCGCGGCGGCGTTCGTCGCGAGGCGGCGCATGCCGAGCAGCGCGCGGCTCTTGACCGTGCCGAGCGGCGTGCCCGTGCGCTCCGCGATCTCGGGGTACGTGAGGTCCCCGTAGAAGGCGAGGGCGAGCGTCTCGCGCTGCGCCTCGGGCAGGTCCTTGAGGGCGTCGACGAAGTCGATGCGGTCGACCAGCTCCGTGTCGCGGCTGTCCTCGGCGACCTCGCGGCCCTCGTGCTGGGCCAGCGGCGGGCGCACGGCGGCCCGGCGGGTCCAGTCGACGGCGCGGCGCGCGGTGATGGTGCGGAGCCACGCGGCCACCGGCGCGACCTTGGGGTCGTAGCGGCCGGCGCTGCGCCAGGCGTCGAGGAAGATCTCCTGCGTCAGCTCATCGGCGCGGTCGATATCGCCGGTGCGGCGGCGGGCGAAGGCGCGGACCACGGGCAGGTAGCGCTTGTAGAGCTCCGCGTAGGCGTCCATGTCGCCCTGCGCGGTGCGGGCGACCAGGGACTCGTCGGTATCGGTGGGACGGATGAGGGACATCGCAGTGCCTTTCAGCTCCGGTGTTGGACGTATTTATACACGTCTTAGTCTGGAATGCAAGTGATTCGAGACTAAAAGATGTAAATCGTCGGTTTCCCCGCATGGACACTGCCCGCGCGGGCGCCCACCGGCCCCGCCTACACTGCCCTCCGGCCCCCTCCGACGGCCCCCGCGGGTATAGCTCAACGGTAGAGCACTGGCCTTCCAAGCCTGTGATGCGGGTTCGATTCCCGCTACCCGCTCTGCGGCGATCTGCGGCACGGGCCGTGCCCGCCGGGCCGATACTCGCCCCATGCGCGAGACGGCCGCACGCGGGTTCGCCGATCGCGAGGCGGCCGGCCGGCGCCTCGCCGACCTCCTGCGCGGCGCGGACGGCCCCGCGCCCGTGGTGCTCGGGCTGCCCCGCGGCGGCGTCCCGGTCGCCGCCGAGGTCGCGCGAGCGCTCGGCGCCCCGCTCGACGCCGTCGTCCAGCGCGCGCGGGCCGAGCTCGCCGACCTCCCCCGCGTCCATCAGCCCGTGCTCCTGATCGTCGGCGCGGAGGACCGCTCCGTCCTCGACCTCAACCGCGCCGCCCAGGCGGGCCTCGGCGGGCCGTCGGAGCTCGTCGTGGTGCCGGGCGCCACCCACCTCTTCGACGAGCCGGGCGCCCTCGAGGAGTTCGCGGAGACGGCCGCCCGCTGGCTGCTCGCCCGCCTGGCCTGACGGCGCCCTGCAGGTGCGCGGCGCGGCCGGTAGGCTTCCCGCCCAATGGACCGACCAATTCGCGCCGCCGTCATCGGCACCGGCTTCATCGGGGTCGTCCACGTCGACGCCCTGCGCCGGCTCGGCGTCGAGGTGGCGGGCGTCCTCGGGTCGACCCCCGAGCGCGGCGCCGCGCGTGCGGCCGAGGCCGGCCTGCCGCCCGCCTACCCCGACCTCGACGCGCTCCTCGCCGACGCCACCGTGGACGTGGTGCACATCACGAGCCCCAACAGCCTCCACGTCGAGCACGCCCGCGCGGCGATCGCCGCGGGCAAGCACGTCGTCTGCGAGAAGCCGCTCGCCATCTCGAGCGAGGGCGCCCGCGAGCTGGTCGACCTCGCCCGCGCGGCCGGCGTCGTCAACTGCGTCAACTTCAACCAGCGCTTCTACCCGCAGGCGCAGGAGATGGCCGCCCGCGTGCGCGACGGCTCCGTCGGCGACCTGCGGCTCGTCTCCGGCTCGTACCTGCAGGACTGGCTGCTGGAGGCGACCGACTGGAACTGGCGGCTCGACGACGCCGTCGGCGGGCCCCTGCGCGCCGTCGGCGACATCGGCTCGCACTGGATGGACCTCGCCTGCTTCGTCACCGGCCGGCGGATCGAGGCCGTGATGGCGGACCTCGTCACCGTCCACCCCGTCCGCCACGCGCCCGCGGGGCCGGTCGAGACCTTCCAGGCCGCGGGCGGCGAGACCACGCCGCACGAGATCCGCACCGAGGACATCGCCAACCTGCTTCTGCGCTTCGCGGGCGGGCTGCGCGGGGCGCTGACCGTCTCCCAGGTCAGCCCGGGCCGCAAGAACCGCCTCTGGCTCGAGCTCGACGGCGCGCGCGACGCGCTCGCGTGGTGCAACGAGGCGCCCGACGACCTCTGGATCGGCCACCGCGGCCGCGCCTCCGAGCTGAGCCAGCGCGACCCGGGCCTCCTCTCCCCCCTCGCCCAGCGCTCGACCTGGCATCCCGGCGGCCACGCCGAGGGCTTCCCCGACACCTTCCGCGCGCTCTACCGCGCGGTCTACGCGGACGTCGCCCAGGGCGGCCCCTCCGACCATCCCGACTACCCGACCTTCGCGGACGGCCTCGCCCAGGCCCTCGTCGGCGACGCGGTGCTGCAGAGCGCCGCGGCCGGCACCTGGGCCGAGGTCGCCCCGGCCTAGAGGAGGACCCCGTGCACCTCGGACTGTTCACCGCCGCCTTCCCCGACGCGACGCTCGAGGAGGTCGCCGACTTCGCGGCCGCCAACGGCTTCCAGACGCTGGAGCTCGCCGCCTGGCCGCAGGGCGACGGCGCCGAGCGCCGCTACGCGGGCGTCTGCCACGTGCCGACCGAGTCCCTCGACGAGGCCGGTGCGCAGGCGATCCGCGACCTGCTCGCCGCGCGCGGCCTCGGGATCTCCTCGCTCGGCTTCTACCCCAACGTGTTCGACCCCGATCCGGCGACCGCGCAGGCGGCCCGCGAGCACCTGCCGCGCGTCTTCCGCGCCGCAGCGCTCCTCGGCGTCGACGTCGTCGGCACCTTCGTCGGCCGCGACCCGTCGAAGTCCGTGCCGGAGGCCTTCGCCGACGTCGAGGCGGTCTGGCCCGGGCTGATCGCGCAGGCCCGCGAGCACGGCGTCAAGGTGGCCTTCGAGAACTGCCCGATGATCTTCTCGCACGACGAGTGGCCCGGCGGCAAGAACCTCGCCTACTCGCCGGCGATCTGGCGACGGCTGTTCGAGATCCTGCCCGGCGACGACGTCGGCCTCAACCTCGACCCCTCGCACCTCGTCTGGCAGATGATCGACATCGAGGAGGTCGTGCGCGAGTTCGCCCCGAAGATCCTGCACGTGCACGCCAAGGACCTCGAGGTCGACCGCCACGGGCTCTACGACGAGGGCGTGATGAGCCTCGGGATGGGCTGGCAGGTGCCGCGCCTGCCGGGCCTCGGCGAGGTCCGCTGGGACCGCTTCATCGCCGCCCTCTTCCGCCACGGCTACGACGGCGTCGTCTCCGTCGAGCACGAGGACCGCTCGTTCGAGGGCGACCGCGAGCTCGTCGAGCGCGGGTTCCTGATCGCCCGCGACGCGCTGCGCCCCTTCCTCCACTGATGCCCGCCGACCTCCCCGCCCAGCGCGCGCACGTCCGCGCCGCGATCGGCCCGTGGGGCGCCTGGTCGTTCGGCTACGCCACGGCGCGGTCGGCCGAGGCGCGCAGCGGCGTCCGCGAGACCGAGGCGCTCGGCTACGGCTGCGTCTGGTACCCCGAGACCACCGACAGCCGCGAGGCCTACGTCAACGCCGCCGTGCTCCTCGGCGCCACGGAGCGCATCCACGTGGCCACCGGCATCGCCAGCATCTGGTCGCGCGACGCGCGCGCCAGCGTCCAGGCGGCGCGCACCCTCTCCGACGCCTCGGGCGACCGCTTTCTGCTCGGGCTCGGCGTCAGCCACCGGCCGATGGTCGACAGCCGCGGGCACCGCTACGCGCGCCCCGTCGCCGCGATGCGCGGCTACCTGGAGCAGATGGCCGCCGCCGACGACGCCGTCGACCCCGAGCAGCCCGTGCGCACGATCCTGGCCGCGCTGCGCCCGCCGATGCTGCGCCTCGCCGCCGAGGCCTCGCTCGGCGCCCACCCCTACCTCGTGACCCCCGAGCACACGCGCCGCGCGCGTGCCGAGGTCGGCCCCGAGCCGCTCCTGTGCGTCGAGCAGAAGGTCGTCCTCGAGGCGGACCCCGAGCGCGCCCGCGCGATCGCCCGCGCGGAGGTCGCCTGGTACCTCCAGGCCGAGAACTACGTCCGCAACCTCGAGTGGCTCGGCTTCGCGCCGGAGCAGATCGCGGGCGGCGGCGCCGACGAGCTGATCGACCGACTCGTCCTGTGGGGCGATGCGGAGACGATCGTGCGCGGCCTGCGCGAGCACCACGCGGCCGGAGCCGACCACGTGGCGATCCACCCGTGCCGCGACGAGGCGGACCCGCTCGGGGTGCGCACGCTGGCGGCGCTCGCGCCCCTGCTCTAGCCGGTCACGACCGTCAGCCGCCAGGGCCGGCCCGCGGCCTCGGGCGGATCCAGCTCGACGCGCGCCTCGCGGGCGGCGAGGGCGGCCACCTCCTCGGGCGTGCGCGGTGAGCCGCCGGCGACGAGCAGCTGCCGGGCGAGGAGGCCGCGCCAGCGCTTCGCATCGTGCGAGACGACCGTGCGCCTGCCGGCGGCCTCCTTGACCACGCCGACGTGCACCCAGCGCTCCGCCTGCTCGCCCTCCGGTCGCCAGGCGGCCAGGTAGGCGGCGGAGCGGCAGTCGACGATCGCACCGCGCCCCGCCGCCCGCGCGAGCTCCGGCCCAAGCAGGGGGCGCCAGGCCGGCGCGTCGATCGGGCGCTTGTAGGTGGCGATCGGATCCGCGGGCCGCACGGCCCCGTACTGGGCCGACACGATCACGACCCTGCGCTGCGCGGCGGCCGACAGGCTCGGCAGGTCGAGGGCCTGGTAGAGCACGCCGGTGTAGATCTCGCGGGCCGGACGGACCGGGCGGCTGCGTAGCGCAGCGTCGAGGAGCGCGGCACGGCGCTCCCCGAGGGACGGGAAGGACAGCCGCGCGAGATCGAGCCGGCGCCCGCGCTCGGGATCGGCCTTGCCCTCGCTCGGCGGCAGCAGGATCAGCACGCGCGCAGTGTTGCGCGCCGCCTCCCGGCCCTAGCCGAGCAGGTCGCGCAGGAAGGCGTACCCCTCCTCGGCGAGGTGCTCCGGCG
>CAIQOY010000277.1 GCA_903873565.1 uncultured Actinomycetes bacterium | reverse complement strand
TGGATCGCCGAGGCCGTCGACGGGCGCCTCGAGCGGCTCGAGGGCGGCCGCGACCGCGACGCGGTGATCGACTGGCTGTGCGCGCGCCGGCGCGAGGTCCCGCGCGCCGTGGTCGGCATCGACTTCTCGTTCTCCTACCCGGCCTGGTTCCTCGACGCCCACGGCTGGCGGCGGCCGGCGCAGATCTGGCGGGGCGTGGCCGAGCACGGCGAGGGCTGGCTGGCCCGCTGCCCGGCGCCCTTCTGGGGCCGCCCCGGCACCCGCCGCGGCCCCGAGCCGCAGCTGCGCGCCTGCGAGGAGGGCTGGAGCGTGCGCGGGATCGCGCCCAAGAGCGTCTTCCAGATCGGCGGCGCCGGCGCCGTCGGCACGGGCACGGTGCGCGGGATCCCCCACCTGCTCCGGCTGGCCGCGGCGGGCTGGGCGATCTGGCCCTACGAGCCCGCCGGGCGCCACGCGGTCTGCGAGATCTGGCCGCGCCTCCTGACCGGTCCCGTCGCCAAGTCGCGGCCCGCCGAGTGCCGCGCCTGGCTGCGCCGCCACGCCGACCTCAGCCGCCGGCAGCTCGAGCGCGCGGCGGCCAGCGAGGACGCCTTCGACGCCGCCGCGAGCGCGCTGCGCCTGTCGGCCGCCCGCGACCTCGGCCGCGCCCTGCGCACGCCCCCGCCGGGCGACCCGCGCGAGGGCGCGATGCTGGTGCCCCCGAGCCTGGTCGGCGGGTAGGTTTCCGGCCATGGACATCGGCGAGGAGGAGGAGCGCATCGTGATCGAGCCGGCGACGCCGCCCGTCCCGGCCCGCGAGCCCGAGCCCGCCCGGGAGCCCGCCCCCGACCCCCTGCCGGAGCCGGCGCCCGAGCCCGCCCCGCGGGAGGAGCCGGTCCCCGCGTGACGGACGGCGCCTTCGTCGTCCCGGACCTGATCGAGCCGGTCCTGGGCTACCGCTCCTGGACCGTCCGCATCCACCCGTCCGGCGACCCGGTCCTCGCCTCCCCCTACCGGCGCACCGTCTGGGAGCCGCGCCAGGTGCACGGCGCCCGCTGCGGCGTCTCGACCTGGACGTCGCCGCTCGGCGTGCGCCCCGTCAGCCGCGCCCCCGCCGGCCACGACGCCCCGGCCGAGGGCTGCACCTGCGGCGTCCACGCCTGGCGCTCGGAGGGCGCGGCCCTGATGGACGCGGCCGACACGCGCGGGCTGCGCGCCGTCTCGGGCGAGGTCGCGATGTGGGGCGCCGTCCTGCGCCACACGCGCGGCTGGCGCGCCGAGCACGCCTACCCCACGCGGCTGAAGGTGCACGCCGCCACGACGGACGGCCTCTGCTTCGCCTTCACGTGGGAGGCCGGCCAGCTGCGGGCCGTGCCGGCGGAGGAGCTGGCGCCGCTCCTCGAGGAGGTCTACGGGGTGCCCGTGGCGATCGATCCGGGCACGGACCCGCTCGGCCCCCTGCCCCGCTACGCCCCGTCCGCGCAGCGGCTGCCGCGCGCGCACCTCGGCATCACCGCCGAGGAGGCCGCGCGCCTGTACCCGCGGCCGACCCTGCGCCGGCGGCTGTCCGACTGGCTGACGCGGTCCGGCTGAGGGCTCAGCCGAGCACGACGTCGCGCATCGCGGCGATGTGCTCCGGCGTCGACCCGCAGCAGGCGCCGATCACGTCGATCCCGAGCGCGCGCATGTCACGGGCCCAGTCGGCCATCACCTCGGGCGTGCCGTCGTAGCGGAACTCGTCGCCCACGAGCTGCGGCAGCCCGGCGTTGGACTGCGTCATCAGGAACAGGCCGGCGGGCCGGGCCTCGGCCAGCTCGGCCGCGATCTGGCGCATCTCGTCGGGGCCGCGGCCGCAGTTGGCGCCGACCACGTGCGCGCCCATCGCGCCGACGGCCTCGACAGCCTGGCCGGGCTTGACGCCCATCATCGTGCGCAGGTTCGTGTCGAACGACATCGTCACGAGGATCGGCAGGCCCGGCGCCTCGGCCTTGGCGGCCTCCACGGCGGCCTCGACCTCGCCGAGGTCGGACATCGTCTCGATCAGGATCGCGTCGGCGCCGCCCTGCACGAGCCCCCGGATCTGCTCCCGGAACAGCTCCTGCGCGGTCTCGGGCGTGAGCGTGCCCATCGGCTCCATCAGCTCGCCGGAGGGGCCGACGTCGCCGAGCACGTAGCTGCCGGGGTGGCGGTCGGCCACGCGGCGCGCCAGCTCCGCGCCCGCGCGGTTGAGCTCCTCGACGCGGTCGCCGAGGTCGTGCATCTCGAGCCGCGGGCGGGTGCCGCCGAAGGTGCAGGTGGTGATCAGGTTGGCGCCGGCCGCGGCGTAGGCCTCGAGGATGCCCTCGACCTTCTCCGGCTGCTCGACGTTCCAGAGCTCCGGGGCCCCGCCGTCGGTGAGGCCGGCCTCCTGGAGCATCGTGCCCATGGCGCCGTCGCCGAGCAGGCGCCCGCCGGACTGCAGGGTGTCGAGCATGCCGCTCATGGTCAGGCCTCCTGAGGCGGGCCCAGCTCGTCGAGCAGGGCGTTGAGGGCGTCCTCGCCGAGCGCGGCCTCGAGCTCCGTGGCCACGCGGTCGGCGACCTCGGCCGGGGCGCCCTCGGCCGGCGTCCACTCGCCGCGGCGCCAGCCGGCCATGTAGGCGTCGGCGTCGGCCTCGCCGAGCCGCATGGCGGCCTCGTCGATCGCCTCCTGGAAGCGCTGCGGCAGGGACGCCTTGGCCGTGTCGTCGCCCTCGCGGGCCGTCACGAGGGACGGGATGTCGCGCCAGTACGTGATCTGGTATTCGCTCATGTGAGCCACTATAACATGGCGCCCCGCCCGCCCCGCTAGCCTGCAGGGCATGGAATGGTGGGTGATCGCCCTGATCGTGGCCTGGGTCGTGATGGCCGTCGTGACCACGATCCTCAAGCGCCCCGTCTACGGCCCCGGTTGAGCGGTGGTCCAGGGCGCGAGGCTCGCGTCCGAGATCAAGGCCAAGCGGGCGGCGCAGGCGGGGGCCGGCGACGGCCCCGATCAGTCCACGCCGACGTAGCCGAGGCCCAGCGCCCCCGGCCCCGCGTGCGCCCCGACCACGGCGCCGAGCGTGAGCGTGCGCACCGAGCGGATCCCGCCCCGCGCCTCCCGCACGAGCGCCTCGAGCTCGGCCGCCCGCGCGGGGTCCGAGGCGTGGGCGATCGCCACGTCGACCTCGGCGTACGGCGCTGAGCGGCGCACCATCTCCCCGACCAGCGCCGGCAGCACGTTGTCCCGGCCGCGCACCTTCAGGGCCGGCACCACCTCGCCGTCCTCGACGGCGAGGATCGGGTGCACCCCGAGCACCCCGCCGAGCAGCGCCTGGGCGCGGCCGATGCGGCCGCCCCGCTGCAGGAACTCGAGCGTCGAGACGCTGAACAGGCAGGCCGAGCGCGCCCGCAGGTCCGCGATGATCGCCGGCGCCTCGGCGGGGTCGACGCCCCGGTCGAGCGCCTCCTGCACGCGCACGAGGGACAGGGCGAGCGGCATCGACACGCTCAGGGAGTCGACGACCGTCACGCGCCCGGGGAACTCCGCCGCCGCGGCGGTCGCCGAGGCGAGCGTGCCGCTCAGCTTCGACGAGATGTGGATCGACAGCACGTGCTCGTGGTCCTCGAGCAGCTCGCGGTAGACCGCGGCGAAGGCGCCGGGCGAGGGCTGCGACGTCGTCGGGTGGTGCGGGTCGCGCGTCAGGCGCGCGTAGAAGGCGTCCGCGTCCAGGTCGACGTAGTCGCGCAGCTCGTCCGTCCCGAACGCCACGGTCAGCGGCACCATCCGCCACGACGCCCGCTCGGGGGTCGGCAGGTCGGCCGTCGAGTCGTAGACGATCGCCACGCCGCCCGCCGGCGCCGCGCCGCCGTGGCGCTCGGCGATCTGCGCGCGCATGTCGGACACGGCCTCCCCCGTCACCGCCCCCATCGCCCCCGCCGCCGCCAGCACCCGGGCGGGATCGTCGGCGTGGACGTGCACGCGGGCCAACTCGCGGTCGCCGACCACGACGACCGAGTCGCCCCAGCCGAGCGCCGCCGCCCGCAGGGCGTCCGGCTCGGCGCCGCGCACGACGAAGCCGATGCAGTAGCGGTAGCGGCTGGTCGGGTCGTGCACGTGCGCCTCGATCTCGACCGCCGCCGGCGCCTCGTCGGGGAAGCGCTCCCCGTCGAGCGCGGCCAGCGCGCCCTCCACGAGCGCCACCAGCCCCGCCGCGCCCGCGTCGACCACGCCCGCCTCGTCGAGCACGGCGAGCTGGCCGGGCGTCGCGGCCAGCGCGGCCCGGGCCCCCTCCAGCGCCGAGGCCACGGCGGCGCGGGCGTCCGCCCCCTCCGCCGACGCGCCGAGCGCGCGGGCCACGGTCAGCATCGTGCCCTCGACCGGCTCGGGCACCGCCCGGTAGCCGGCCTCGGCGGCCGCGGTCAGCGCGGAGGCGACCGCCGCGCCGTCGACGGGCCCGTCCGCGAGGCCCGTCGCGAGGGCCCGCACCATCGCGGACAGGATCGTGCCCGAGTTGCCGCGCGCGCCGAGGAGGGCCGCGTCGCCGGCCGCGCGGGCCGGATCGGCCGGCCCCTCGCGCAGGGCCCGCACGACGGCGTCGGCGGTGGCCAGCATGTTCGAGCCCGTGTCGCCGTCGGCGACCGGGTAGACGTTGATCGCGTTGAGCCGCTCGCGCTCGCGGGCCAGGGCCGCGCGGGCCCCGAGGGCGAGGTCGAGCGGCGTGGGAGCGGGCGATTCGGGCATCGGCGCGACGGTTGCCGTTTGCGGCCTATCGGAGGGTCCAGCATACTGCCCGCATGTCGCGCGTCTGCAGCTCCTGCGGCCGGGGTCCGTCCTTCGGCAACAACCGCAGCCACTCCATGGTCGCCACGAAGCGCCGCTTCGACGCGAACCTGCAGAAGCTGCGCATCCTCAAGGACGGCGTCGCCGTCCGCGCCTACGTCTGCACCCGCTGCCTCAAGGCCGGCAAGGTGCAGCGCGCCCTCTAGGGCGCGCTGAGCGTCAGAGCGCGCGCAGCGTAGCCAGGAGGTCGAGCGCGGCCGCGGCCGCCTCGCGCCCCTTGTGGCCCTCGGAGCCGCCGATCCGCTCCACGGCCTGCGCGTGCGTCTCCACCGTGAGCACGCCGAACGCCACCGGCACGCCGGTCTGCAGCGCCGCCTCGGAGACGCCACGCGCCGCCTCGGCGGAGACGTACTCGAAGTGCGGCGTGTCGCCGCGGATCACGCAGGCCAGCACGATCACGGCGTCGTAGCCCGCCTGGGCGCTGGCCTTCGCGGCCAGGCCGACCTCGAACGCGCCCGGCACCGGCACCAGCACGACGTCGGCGGGGGCGACGCCCCGCGCGACGCACTCCTCGACGGCGCCGTCGACGAGCGGCTGCACGATGTCCGTGTGGTACTCGGCGGCCACGATCGCCACGCGCGCGCCGGGGCCGGCCGCGGCCGGGTCGATCCGCACGCTCCCCGCCGGCGCCACCAGGGGCGCAGCGGCGTCCGGGGCGGTCACCGCTCCGCGCCCGCCGGATCCCCCGCCGCCGGATCCACCATCCGCGGCGGCTCGCCCGGCAGCTCGTCGGCGGCCTTGATGTGCTGGTGGTGCAGCGAGTGGCCGAGCTTCTCGCGCTTGGCGCGCAGGTAGTCCTCGTTGTGCTCGGACGGCTCGACCTCGATCGGCATCTGCTCGGTGACCGTCAGGCCGTAGCCCTCGAGGCCGATGATCTTGCGGGGGTTGTTGGTCAGGATCTTGATCGTCGAGAGGCCGAGGTCGGCGAGGATCTGCGCGCCGATCCCGTACTCGCGCTGGTCGTCCATGAAGCCGAGCTCGAGGTTGGCCTCGACCGTGTCGCGGCCCTGCTCCTGCAGCTCGTAGGCGCGCAGCTTGTTGAGCAGCCCGATGCCGCGGCCCTCCTGGGCCATGTACAGCACGACGCCGCTGCCGGCCTGCACGACCTGCTGCATCGCGAGGTCCAGCTGCTCGCCGCAGTCGCAGCGCAGCGAGTGGAACACGTCGCCGGTCAGGCACTCGGAGTGCACGCGCACCAGCACGTCCTGCTTGCCGTCCACCTCGCCGTAGATCAGCGCCAGGTGCTGCTTGTCGTGGAGGGTCTCGCGGTAGCCGATCGCGTGGAAGTCGCCGTAGGCGGTCGGCAGGCTGACCTCCGCGACGCGCTCGACGAGCTGCTCGGTGCGGCGGCGGTACTCGATCAGGTCCGCGACGGTGATGATCTTGATCCCGTGCTCGTCCTTGAAGCGCGCGAGGTCGTCGACGCGGGCCATGGTGCCGTCCGGGTTCATCACCTCGCAGATCACGCCGGCGGGGGTGCAGCCGGCGAGGCGCGCGATGTCGACCGAGGCCTCGGTCTGGCCGGTGCGCTCGAGCACGCCGCCCGGGCGGGCCCGGAGCGGGAAGATGTGGCCCGGCATCTGGATGTCGTCCGCGCCCTTCTCCGGATCGACGGCGACGCGGCAGGTGTGCGCGCGGTCGGCGGCGCTGATGCCGGTCGAGATGCCCTCCTTGGCCTCGATCGTGACCGTGAAGGCCGTCTCGTAGGTGGTCACGTTGTGCGCGACCATCGGCTGCAGGCCGAGCGCGTCGCAGCGCTCGGGCGTCAGGGTCAGGCAGACCAGGCCGCGCGCGTGCGTGGCCATGAAGTTGATGTCGTCCGCCGTGACGAACTCGGCGGCCATGCACAGGTCGCCCTCGTTCTCGCGGTCGGGCGCGTCGACGATGATGATCATCTTGCCCCGGCGGATGTCCTCGATGGCATCCTCGATGGGGCTGAAGGGGGGCTCGGGCGTGTGCATCGTGGTCCCAGGTCGGGGGCGGATTCCTACTGTACGGGAAGGCCGCTCAACCGGCCGCAGCATCGCCGCGGTCGCCCGTCAGCCTCTCCACGTACTTCGCAAGGACGTCGGCTTCCAGATTCACGCGGTCGCCGGCCGCCAGCGCGTCGAAGGTGGTGGCCTCGCAGGTGTGCGGGATCAGCCAGATCTCGAAGCCGCCGTCCGTCTCCGCCGACACGGTCAGGGACACGCCGTCGACGGCGATCGAGCCCTTCTCGACCACGTAGCGCAGCACCTCCGGCGGCGCCGCGATCTCGACGACCTTGGCGATGCCGTCCGGGCGCGTCCCGCGCACCTCGCCGACGCCGTCCACGTGCCCCTGCACGACGTGGCCGCCCATGCGGTCGGTGGGCCTGAGCGCGGGCTCGAGGTTGACGCGGCTGCCCGGCGCGAGGGCGCCGGTCGTGGTGCGCGCCAGCGTCTCCCCCATCGCCTCGAAGGCGATCAGCTCGGGGCCGAGCTCGACGGCGGTCAGGCAGGTGCCGTTGACGGCCACCGAGTCGCCCATGCCGACCTCCGCCGCGAGCCCGGGCATGCGCACGGTGATCCGCGCCCCGTTGGGCTCGGGCGCGACCGCCGCCACCTCGCCGACCTCCTGGATGATCCCGGTGAACACGTCTCGGCCTCCGATCAGCGCGGCTCCCTGAGCCACGCGTCGATCCACAGATCCTCGCCCACCTGTTCGCAGCCGAGCGCCACCAGGCCGGTCGCCTCGTCCATCCGCCCCACCACCGTCCCCGTCGCGCCCACCAGCCCGGGCGCCGCGGGGTCGCCGAGCAGCTTCGGGGCGGTCACGACCAGCATGCGGTCGACGAGCCCGGCACCGAGCAGCGCACCGGCGAGGCCCTGGCCGCCCTCGCAGAGCACCGTCTGCACCGCACGGGCGTGCAGCACCGCGAGCCCGGCCGCCAGGTCGGCGGCCTCGGCCACCTCCACCCCGGCCGCCTCGAGCGCCGCGCGCCGCGCGGGGTCCGCGCCGGGGGTGCAGAGCACGAGCACCGGCCCGCGCTCCGTCGTCCGGGCCAGCCGCGAGTCCTCCGCGATCCTCAGCGCCCGGTCCCAGACGACGCGCAGGGGCTGGCGCTCGGCCGGCGGGTCGCAGTCGCGCGCGGTCAGCTCGGGGTCGTCGGCCAGCGCCGTGCCGGCGCCGACCATGACCGCCCCGGCCCGGGCCCGCAGCTCGTGCACCCGCGCGCGCGAGGCCTCGCCGGAGATCCAGCGGCTGTCGCCCGCGCGCGTCGCCGTGCGCCCGTCGAGGGTCTGGGCGGCCTTGTAGGTCACGTGCGGCCGCCCGAGCGCGTGCCAGGTCCGGAAGCCCGCGTTCTGCCGCCGCGCCGCGACCGCCAGCGGGTCGTCGTCGTCCGCGAGGTCGACGGGGATGCCGGCGTCGGCGAGGCGCAGGAGACCCGCGCCCGAGGCGTGCGGCGCCGGATCGCCCGCCAGCACCACCACGCGCCCCACCCCGGCCGCCACCAGGGCGTCCGCGCAGGGCGGCGTGCGGCCGTGGTGGGCGCACGGCTCGAGCGTCACGTAGACGGTGGCGTCGCGCGCCCCCTCGGCCGCCACCTCGAGCGCCATCGCCTCCGCGTGGCGCTCGCCCGGGCGCACGTGGAAGCCCTCGGCCACCACGGTGCCGTGGCGCGCGATCACGCAGCCCACGAGCGGGTTCGGGGCGGCCGTGCGGGCGCCGCGCTCGGCGAGCTCGAGCGCGCGGGCCAGGAGCGGGCGATCGGCGTCGTCGATCACGGGGAACAGGGTAGGCGAGCCGGGGAGCGCGGCCCCCCGCCGCCGGGGCTCAGCCGCCGATGCGCGCCTCGAGCACGGCGCCGCCACCCACGGCCGCCGTCAGCGACCAGGAGCCACCGAGGTCGTCCACCCACGCGCTGATCACCGCGGACCCCGCTCCCGACTCGGCGACCGGCGCCACGCCCCGACCGTCGTCCACGACCCGAACGACGGCGACCCGGTCGTCGCAGTCGACCTCGATCCTCGCCCTGCGCGCCGCACCGTGCTTGAGGGCGTTCTGGAGCCCCTGCTCCGCGACGCGGTACACCGCCAGCGCGATCCGGTCGCCCTCCTCGACGATGCGGAAGCGCTCGGCCGCCTCGTCCCCGAACGCGACTTCCACCGCCATCACGTCGGCGTAGGAGGCGGCCAGCTCGCCGAGCGCGACGATCAGGCCCGTGCTCACGAGGGGCGGTGCGAGCCGGCGGCTGGCCCCGCGGATGCCGTCCTCCCGCACGCGATCGACCTCGTCGATCGCGATGCGCAGGCGCGCCGCCTCGTCATCCGGCAGCTCCCGCTCGAGGTCGACGAGGCGCAGCGTCGCCCGCAGGAGCGTGGACTGCATGTCGTCGTGGAGGAAGCGGGCCGTCTCCGCCCGCGCGCGCTCCTCCGCCTCGAGCAGGCTCGCGCGCTCGCGCCGCACGAGGTCGAGCTGCTCGACGATCACCTCCTCCTGGCGGCGCAGCCGGTCGATGGCGTAGGCGGTGATCCCGTTGGTGGCGAAGACCGCGAGGATGATGACGAGCACGGCGTTGGCCGTGACCACGAGCGGGGACAGCTGGATCGGCGGGCCGCCATCCGCGTATCCGAAGCGCGTGAGGACGAGCGCCACCGCCGAGGCCACGCAGACCACGATCAGGGTGACCAGGTATCGAGCCCGCCCCGGCGGCCGTCCGCCGAGCGGCGCCATCCGCTCGAGCAGCCGCGGGACGAGGTGCAGGGTCACGATGACGGCGAGCGTCGTGGCCACCGCGACCGCCAGAACGGGGAGGATCATCCCGCCGACGGGCGCCGCCCCGGCCGGCTGCGACTGCACGCGCACGATGCTGCGGATCAGCAGGCTGAACAGGATCACGAGCACGATCGCGACCGGGTAGAGCGGCCACGGGCCGAGCAGGATCCGGATGGCGTCCCTGCCCCAACCCTGCGGGCCGCCGGGGCCGCGCATCAGCCCGCGACGGGCTCCGCGCCGGGCGAGAGCCGCAGGTACTCGATGACCGCGGCCGTGCGCAGGTCCATGCCGGGGGTCGGGTCCGGGACGAGCACCTTGTAGGCGCGTGAGAGCTCGCGCCGCACCGAGACGTGCGAGAGGTGGATGAGCTCGGCGATCGCGCGCGCGTCGTAGCCGGCCGCCGCGAGCGTCATCACCTCGCGCTGACGCGGGGTCAGGCGCAGCAGCAGGTCGGACGCGGGCTGCGTCTCCCAGTCGGTCGAGATGCGGGTGCGGCCGTCGACGGCCTCCGCCAGGATCTCGACGATCTGCCCGACGCCCATGCTGCTGCCCTTCTGGACGAAGGACCAGTGGTAGCGCTCGCGCTCGGGCAGCGCGTCCTCGACGCGGGGCACGCGGTGCTGGGAGAGGATCACGATCGGCAGGCCGGGCCGGTTCGCGCGCAGCGCGAGCCCGAGGTCGATGCCGCTGGGCGCGCCGTGGCCGAGCGCGAGATCGAGCAGCGCGACGTCCGCCCGGCGCACGGCCGGCGACTCGGTGGCCTCGCGCGGCGTCCGGAAGGCGGCCACGTCCGCGATCCGCGGCTCGGCGCGCAGCCGGGCCGCCAGCATCTCGGCGAGCAGCGGGTCGTCCTCGACGTAGAGGACGCGGATGCCGGCGTCCGGGGGCATGCGACCAGTGTCGCACGATCGGCCGAGCGGCGTCCCGACGGGCTACAGGTGTGCCTCAGGCGATCGTCGCGCCCGCGGCGCGCACGCGCTCGACGAGGTCGGCGTACGCCTGGCCCGGGTCGGGCTGGCGGTAGATCGCCGAGCCCGCCGTGAGGCGGTTGGCCCCGGCCTCGTAGACCCCGACGATCGTGTCGGGCCCGATGCCGCCGTCGACCTCCACGCCGACGCCGGCGCCGGCGAGGGCCCTGATCTGCGGGAGCCGCTCGAGGGTGGCCCCGATGAAGGCCTGGCCGCCCCAGCCCGGGCTGACGCTCATGCAGAGCAGGTTGCGGGCGTAGCGGGCGGCCTCCGCGATCGCGGCCACGGGCGTCGCCGGGTTGAGCGTGACGCCCGGCACCATCCCGAGCTCCTCGACGATCTGGAGCGCGCGGTGGATGTCGCGCGTGGCCTCGATGTGGATCGTGAACGAGTCGGCGCCGGCCTTGGCGTAGTCGGCCGCCAGCCGCTCGGGCTCCTGCACCATCATGTGCACTGCGAGCGCGCCGCCGCGGCTGTGGACCTCGTCGGCGATCGCCTCGACGACCTCGTGGCCGAAGGTGATCACGGGGACGAAGTGCCCGTCCATGACGTCGACGTGGAACGTGCGGGCGCCCGCGTCCATCAGCTCGACGACCTGCGACCGGAACGCGCCGAAGTCCGCCGCCAGGATCGACGGGCAGACCTGCACCTCGGTGAGCCACGACTCGTCGCGCGCCATGCGCGCATCATGGCAGCCGCGGCGTCAGGGGGACGCGCTGACGCGCACCGCCACGAAGCCCTCGCCGGCCCCCTGATCGGGGCGCAGCTCGAGCCGCGCCGCGACCGGATGGTCGTCGGCCGCCTGCGCCTCGGCCGTGCCGAGCGTGCAGAGGGACAGCACGAGCGCGCCGCCGGGGGCGAGCCGCGGCACGAGGAAGTCGACCATCCCGCGCTGCAGGGCCGCGAGGCGCTCGACGTCGTCGGGCGTCCGGCGCCAGCGCAGGTCGGGCCGCGAGCCGAGCGTGCCGAGGCCCGTGCAGGGCGCGTCGACGAGGATGCGGTCGTAGCCCGTGCGCTCCGCCGGCAGCTGGAACACGTCGATCGGCAGCAGGTCGTGCCCCTCCACCCCCTGGCGCTCCAGGGCCTCGGCGAGCTGGCGGGCGCGCCCGGGGTCGCGCTCCACGCAGTCGAGGCCCGTGCCGCCGCCCAGGAGCGCGGCGAGGTGCCCCGCCTTGCCGCCGGGCGCCGCGCAGGCGTCGAGGACGCGCATCCCGGGCTCGACGCCGAGGAAGGGCGCGATCCGCTGCGCCGAGCGGCTCATCGGCACGAGGTCGCCGTCGGCGAAGGCGCGCGTGGCGGCGAGGTCGACGGCGCCCTCCACGACGCGCGCCGCGGGCGCCTCGGGGTCGCGGGCGAGCGCGGCCCCCAGCGCCGCGAGCTCCGCCTCGACCCGCTCCGCGGCAAGCGCGCGCAGGCCGTTGACCCGCAGCGCGAGCTCCGACGGCTCGTTGCCCGCGTCCATCAGGGCCCGCGCCGCGTCGGCGCCGTAGGCGTCCCACCAGGCCGCGGCGATCCAGTCCGGGTAGGAGCGGCGCAGCGCGGCCTCCGCCGGCGTGGCGTCGGGCAGGGCCGCGACCCAGTCGCGGCCGCCCTCGGCGACGCGGCGCAGGAGGGCGTTCACGAGCCCCGCTGCCCCGCCGCCGCCCCGCCGGCGCACGAGGTCCACGGAGGTGGAGACCGCCGCGTGGTCGGGGACCCGGTCGAGCAGGAGCAGCTGGCAGGCGCCGAGCCGCACCACGGCGCGGCTGACCGGGTCGAGCTTCACGGGGTCGCGGTCGGCCAGGGCGAGGACGGCGGCGTCGAGCAGCCGGCGCCCCTTCACGGTCCCGGCGGCGAGCCGCGCGGCCAGCGCCCGGTCGCGGGCGTCGAGGCCGGCGCGGGCG
>CAIQOY010000276.1 GCA_903873565.1 uncultured Actinomycetes bacterium | reverse complement strand
TAGCCGCCGTGCCACGGCTCGCCGGTCTGACGGGTCGCGCCGACGGTGGTGCCGGTCACGCTGCCCGGCGTCGTGGCGATCACCACGGGGCCGTCGAAGTCGTCGTTGAGCTGGGAGGGCTGCGGCGTGGCCGTGGCCGTGGCCGACCAGGCGCCCTGGCCGGCGCTGTTGACCGCGGCCACGCGATAGGCGTACTGCGTGCCGTTGACGAGGCCCGTGACCGTGTGGCCGACGCTGCCGGAGACGCCGTCGGCGAGGGTCGCCCAGGCGCCGCCGGCGGTGGACTGCTGGATCACGTAGTCCGTGATCGCGGCGCCGCCGGCGTCGAGGGGGATGTCCCAGGTCAGCGTGATGCGCTGCGAGGCCGTGGTGGCGGCGAGGCTGCGCGGAGCGCCCGGCAGCGTGATCGGCACGGGGGCGGCGATGCGCGAGGCCAGCAGGAGGTTCGGGGAGCCGGTGCCGGCGCCCTGGACGACGGACGGCGTCGTCTGGGCCAGCATCCGGCTGGTGATCGTCGCCGGGCTCGCAGCCGGCTCGGCCTCGAGCAGGAGCGCGGCGACGCCGGCCGCGTGCGGCGAGGCCATCGAGGTGCCGGAGATCGTGTTCGTCGCGGTCGTCGAGGTGTGCCACGCCGACGTGATGCCCGAGCCCGGGGCGAAGAGGTCGAGGCAGGTCCCCCAGTTCGAGAAGGAGGAGCGGGCGTCGGTCGAGGTGCTCGAGCCGACGGTGATCGCCGACGGCGCACGGGCGGGCGACTGGGTGCAGGCGTCGGCGTTCGAGTTGCCGGCCGCGACGACGAAGGTGACGCCGTCCGCCGTGCCCCGGGCGATCGCGGCGTCCAGCGTGCTGGAGGCGCCGCCGCCCAGGCTCATGTTGGCGACGGCGGGCTGGCCGGCCTGGTGGTCGGCGACGACCCAGTCGACGCCGGCGATGACGCCGGAGGTCGACCCGGAGCCCGTGCAGCCGAGCACGCGGACGGGCACGATCGTGGCGGCCTTGGCGACGCCGTGCACGGACCCGGCGACGGTGCCGGCCACGTGCGTGCCGTGGCCGTTGCAGTCGGTGGTGCCATTGCCGTCCGCGATCGCCGTGTAGCCGGTCGCCATCCGCCCCGCGAACTGCGTGTGCGTGCCGAGCACGCCCGTGTCGATGATGTAGGCGCGGACGCCGACGCCGGTGCGGTCGTAGACGTAGGTGCCGTTGAGGGGGAGCGCGGGCTGGTCGATGCGGTCGAGGCCCCAGGTCGCGCCGGACTGCGTGGCCATCGTGGCCACGACGCGGTCCTGCTCGATGCGGTCGACCGCGGGGTCGCGGGCGAGCGCGGCGAGCTGCGCGGAGGTCAGGTCCGCCACGAACCCGTTGACCGCGTGCGTGAAGAGCGCGCGGGGGGCGGCCGCGGCGGACTGGGCGACGGCCGCGGGCGCGAGGCCCGGGTCGACGGTGACGATGTAGCGGCCGGGGATCGGGGCGCCGATCTTGGCGCCCGCGGGCGCGTCGGCGATGCCCGCGCCGTCGAGGACGGACACGACCCGGTCGGGCTCGACGATCGCGACGCGCGGATCGCGGCGCAGCCGCTGCACGTCGGCGCGGTCGAGCTCCGCGACGAAGCCCTCCACGCCCGCCCGGAACACCTCGCCGACGTCGTTGCCGAGGCGCTCCTCGGCGGCGGCCACCCGGGCCGCGTTCTGGTCGTCGTCGAGGATCACGATCCAGTCGCCCTCCGCGCCGTGCGCGAGCGCAGGCGCGGCCCCGAGGGCCGCGAGGGCGAGAACCAGGGTGATCAGGCGAGGATGGCGCATATCCGTGCTGTCTCACTGTAGGAGACGCGCGAGGAACGTGGATCTGACGCGGCCCGCGAAATCCGCGCGGAATGCGCTTCAGATCACCCATATCATGCCGCAGATGGGTGCGACGGACACGCTCCAGCTCGCGATCGACAACCTGCTGTCGCCGCCGGTCCTGGGCTTCGCGCTCGGGCTCCTCGCCGTCGCCATCGGCGGCGACCTGCGCCTCCCCGACGCGGTCTACCAGGGCCTCTCCATGTACCTGCTGCTCGCGATCGGCCTCAAGGGCGGCGTCGCGCTGCGCGAGGCCGACATCGGCGACCTCGTCCTGCCCGCCCTCGCGGCCCTCGCGCTCGGGGTGCTGATCCCCCTCGCCGCGTACCTCGCCCTGCGCGTCATCACGCGGCTGGGGTCGCTCGACCGCGGGGCGATCGCCGCGCACTACGGCTCGACCTCGCTCGTGACCTTCACGGCCGCGCTCGTCTTCCTCGAGGCCTCGCAGCTCGCCGTCGAGGGCTACGTCGTGACGCTGCTCGCGATCCTCGAGATCCCCGGCATCGTGGTGGGCCTGCTCCTGGCCGGGCGCGGCATGAACCGGGAGGTGCCGTGGGGCGAGTCTCTGCGGGAGGTCCTCGCCGGCAAGTCGGTGCTGCTCCTCGCCGGCGGCCTCCTGATCGGGGTGCTGACCGGGCCCACCGGCTACGAGCGCATCGAGCCCTTCTTCGGCGCGCTGTTCGTCGGGGTGCTCACCCTCTTCCTCGTCGAGCTCGGCACGCTCGCCGGCCGCCGCCTGCCCGACATCCGCGGTGCCGGCTGGGGCCTGCCCGCCTTCGCCGTCGTCTTCCCCGTCCTGGCCGGCACGGCCGGCGTGCTCGCCGGCGGCGCGACCGGCATGGGCGTCGGCGG
>CAIQOY010000275.1 GCA_903873565.1 uncultured Actinomycetes bacterium | reverse complement strand
GCCGCCGCGGCCGCCGTCGTGCTGCTGCGCCGCCGCTCCAGCGCCGGGCAGCCGCGCGCCGACCTCTACTTCGCCGACGGCTCGATGCTCTCGCTCGACCACGCGGCGCCCGAGATCGACCAGCTCTTGCGCGCCGCGCGCGGCGTGGCCGGGGCGGGGGCGGGGGCCCTGTGAGCGACCTCGCCGAGCGGATCCGCGCCGTCGCCTACCTCGAGGGCGACTTCGTCCTGCGCTCGGGCCGGCGCAGCAGCTTCTACCTCGACAAGTACCGCTTCGAGACGCAGCCCGAGCTCCTGCGCGAGATCGGCGAGCTCCTGGCCGCGCGGATCGCGGAGGTCGAGCCCGGCGCGGTCCGGATCGCGGGCCCCGAGCTCGGCGCCGTCGCCCTCGCGGCGTCGGCGAGCATGGCCTCGGGCCTGCCGTTCCTGATCGTCCGCAGCGCCGCCAAGGACTACGGCACCTCGAACCGCCTCGAGGGGATCTGCGAGGAGGGGGAGCGGGTCGTCGTCGTGGAGGACGTCGTCACCAGCGGCGGCGCCGCGCTCGACGCCGTGCGCGCCCTGCGCCAGACGGGCCTCGTCTGCGAGACGGTGGTCTGCGTCGTGGACCGCGGCGAGGGCGGCGCCGAGGCGATGGCCGAGGCCGGCGTGCGGCTCGAGCGGCTGCTCGACGCCGAGGCCCTCCGGCTCGGTCGCTGAGAACCGCGTAGGCAAGCGGTTCGCCGCCGCGCAGCCGCGGGCGAACCCGCATTCCCATGCGGTTTTCGGGCGGATTTGGCTTTCCTATGCGGGGCTGATCCGGCAAACCCGCATCGTTGAGCGGAAGTCCGTCCGATCGGGCTGGTAGGTTCCGGCCGTTCACAACCGTCCTGGAGGGAACTGTGACCAAAGCGGAGTTCATCGATCAGGTTGCCGAGAAGACCGGCCTCAGCAAGAAGGACGCTGGGGAGGCCGTCGAGGCGATGCTCGACACCATCGCCGACACGCTCAAGCGGGGTGGCGACGTGACCTTCACCGGCTTCGGGAAGTTCACGGTGCAGCACCGCGCCGCCCGCATGGGGGTCAACCCCCGCACGGGCGCCAAGGTGCAGATCGCCGCGACCAAGGTGCCGAAGTTCTCGGCGGGGTCGCAGCTCAAGGCCGCCGTCAAGGGCTAGGCCGGGTGCCGCGCCCTGCGGCTCCCATGCGCGCGAAGCGGCCGTCCCCCAGCCGGGGGGCGGCCGCAGCGCATTCGGGGGCGTCCGCGTGATCCCCTTCGGCGATCGCCTCGCCGCCCGCGTGGCGGACTGCGGGAGCGCGCTCTGCGTGGGGATCGACCCGCGCGGCCCCTTCCCCGACGAGGTCCTGCGCGGCCTCGCCGACTCGCGCTCCGGCCGGGCCCGCGCCGTCGAGCGCTACGCCGTGGGGCTGGTCGAGGCGGCGGCGCCCTTCTGCTGCGCCGTCAAGCCGCAGGTCGCGCTGTTCGAGCTGCTCGGGGGCCACGGCCTGCACGCCCTCGACCGGGTCTGCGAGGCGGCCCGCGAGCACGGGCTGCTGATCATCGCGGACGCCAAGCGCGGCGACATCGCCTCCACCGCCGCCGCCTACGCCGAGGCCTGGATCGGCCTGCGCCCGGGGGAGACGGCGCCCCTCGCCGACGCGGTCACCGTCAACGCCTACATGGGCCCCGACACCGTCGAGCCGTTCCTGGAGGTCGCCGACCGCCACGGGGCCGGCCTGTTCGTGCTCGCGCGCACCTCGAACCCGGGCGCCGCGGAGCTCGAGGAGCGCCGCCTCGAGGACGGGACGCAGGTCTGGGAGGCCGTGGCCGGCTGGATCGCCGCCTGGGGCCGCACGCGCACCGGCGCGAGCGGCGTGGCCGGCGTGGGCGCCGTGGTCGGGGCGACCGCCCCCGCCGCCGTGCGGGCCGCGCGCGACCTGATGCCCGACGCGCCCCTGCTGCTCCCGGGCGTGGGGGCCCAGGGCGGGCGGATCGAGGACCTCGCGCCCGCCTTCGAGCGCCATCCCGCGGGCGGGCTGGTGGTGGCCGCGCGCAGCGTGATCGAGGCTTGGCGCGACACGGACGGCGACTGGCGCAGCGCCGTCGCCGAGGCCGCGCGCCGCCACGCGGACGACGTGCGCCGGCTCGGCCCCTGACGCGGGCGCGGCGGGGGTACGATTGCGGCCGTGGTCGGCCGCTCCCGCTTCTCCGTCTGGACGATCGTCGCCCCGCTGGCCCTCGTCGGCGTCTTCGCGCTCGCCGTGATGCTCGTCCGCGACGCCCTCGACCAGCCGCCCGCGGCGGCCGACCCGGTCCCGGCCGCCGCGGCCGCCGATGGGGCGGAGACGGCCGCGGAGGAGCCCGTCACGGTCGGGCCGGACGTGCCGCCGTCGTACAAGATCCGAAAGGGCGATACCCTTAGCGCGATCGCCGAGCGCTACGGCGTGACCGAGGACTACATCCGCGAGCTCAACCCCGGCCTCGACCCTCTCGCCCTGATCCCGGGCGAGCGCATCAAGCTCCGCGACTCCGCCTGACCCCGCCCATGATCGTCACCGTCACGCCCAACGCCGCCCTGGACAAGACGATCCAGGTCCCGAGCCTGCAGATCGGCATGCGCCACCGCGGCGCGGAGAGCCTCGTCGCCCCCGGCGGCAAGGGCATCAACGTGGCCCGCGCGCTGCTCGTCCTGCAGGAGCCCGTCATCGCCACGGGCCTCGCGGGCGGCGAGACGGGCGCCCGGATCGTGCGCGAGCTGACCGCCGAGGGGATCCTCAACGACTTCACGCCGATCGGCGGCGAGTCGCGCAGCACCACCGTGCTGATCGACCCGACCAACGGCCGCCAGACCGAGATCATCGAGAACGGGCCCGAGGTGACCGCCCGCGAGCTCGACCAGCTGCTCGAGCGGCTCGAGTACGTGGCCCGCGACGCGCGCTGGGTGGTGCTGGCCGGCTCCCTGCCGCGCGACGTCGAGGAGGACTGGTACGCGGACGCGATCAAGCGCCTGCGCCGCACGGGCGCCGCGATCGTGCTCGACTCCGAGGGCGAGCCGCTGCGCCACGGCGTGGCCGCCGAGCCGTTCCTCGTGTCGCCCAACCAGCGCGAGGCGGAGGAGCTGGTCGGCCACGAGTTCGCCGGCGAGGACGACCTCGTCGCCGCCCTCGACGAGATCGCCGAGATGGGCCCCCGCAACGTGCTGATCACCTTCGAGAGCGGCCTCGCCGCGCTGGTGCGCGAGGGGCAGCAGACGCGCCGCTTCCTGGTGCGCGCGCCGCGCGTCGAGGTCCTCGGCACCGTCGGCGCGGGCGACGCGCTCCTGGCCGGCTACCTGGCCGCGCTGAGCCGCGACGCGGACCAGGAGCAGGCCCTGCGTCACGCCGTCGCCTGCGGCACCGCCAGCACCCTGACGCCCGGCGCGGGGCGCCTCGACCCGCGCGACGTCAAGCGCCTGCTGGCCGAGACCGAGCTGCTCGAGCCGACCCCGCTCTGAGCCCCGGCGCCGTCCGGAACCCCGACTAGTGTCAGGGGCACGACACGACGGACGGCTGGGCAGGGCCCCGAGGCCGGGGCGCCACCCGCGGAAAGGATCGGCGAAGCGCGGTGGAGATCGAAATCGGACGGGGGAAGAAGGCGCGTCGCGCCTACGGCTTTGACGACATCGCGATCGTGCCGAGCCGGCGCACGCGCGACGCCGAGGACGTCGACATCGGCTGGAAGCTCGGCCCGTACCTGATCGAGCTGCCGCTCGTGGCCTCGGCCATGGACGGCGTCGTCTCGCCCGCCACCGCGATCCAGCTCGGCCGCCTCGGCGGCCTCGGCGTGCTCAACCTCGAGGGCCTGTGGGCGCGCTACGCCGACGCGGACGCCATCCTCGAGGAGATCGCCTCGCTGCCGCCGGAGACCGCCACGGGCCGCATGCAGGAGATCTACAGCGCGCCGCTCGACGCCGACCTGATGGCGCAGCGCGTGCGCGAGATCAAGGAGGCCGGCGTGATCACCGCCGCCAGCCTGACGCCGCAGCGCGTGCGCGACCACTGGGAGGGCCTCGTGGCCGCCGGCCTCGACGTGCTCGTCATCCAGGGCACCGTCGTCTCCGCCGAGCACGTCTCCCGCAGCGTCGAGCCGCTCAACCTCAAGGAGTTCATCGCCGGCGTCGGCATCCCGTGCGTCGTCGGCGGCTGCGCGAGCTACCAGACCGCCCTGCACCTGATGCGGACCGGCGCCGCCGGCGTCCTCGTCGGCGTCGGGCCCGGCGCCGCCTGCACGACCCGCGGCGTGCTCGGCGTGGGCGTGCCGCAGGCGACCGCGATCGCCGACGCGGCCGCGGCCCGCGTGCAGCACCTCCTGGAGACCGGGCAGTACGTCAACGTGATCGCCGACGGCGGCATGCGCACGGGCGGCGACATCGCGAAGGCGATCGCCTGCGGCTCGGACGCCGTGATGATCGGCTCGCCCCTGGCCCGCGCCCACGAGGCGCCCGGCCGCGGCACCCACTGGGGGATGGCGACCTTCCACCCGACCCTGCCGCGCGGGGCGCGCGTGCGCACCGACCAGGTCGCGAGCCTGGAGCAGATCCTGCTCGGGCCGGCCAACGAGAACGACGGCACCCTCAACCTGATGGGCGCCCTGCGGACCTCGATGGCCACCACCGGCTACGAGACGATCCACGAGTTCCAGAAGGCCGAGATCATGGTCGCGCCGGCGCTGCAGACCGAGGGCAAGAAGCTGCAGCGCGAGCAGGGCATCGGGATGTCGCGCTAGCCGGATGGCCGCCGACCAGCCGATCCTCGTCCTCGACTTCGGCGCGCAGTACGCGCAGCTGATCGCCCGCCGCATCCGCGAGCGGCGCGTCCTGTCCGAGCTCGTGCCGCACGACCTGACGGCCGCGGAGCTGGCGGCGCGCAACCCGGCGGGGATCGTGCTGTCCGGGGGACCGGCGTCCGTGAACGAGCCCGACGCCCCGGGCCTCGACCCCGCGATCTTCGACCTCGGGGTCCCGGTGCTGGGCATCTGCTACGGCATGCAGGCGATGGCGCAGGCCCTCGGCGGCGAGGTGGGGCGGACCGGGACCGGCGAGTTCGGCAAGACGGAGCTCGAGCTGCAGCCGGACGCCGTGCTGTTCCGCGGGATCCCGCCCGCGCACTCCTGCTGGATGAGCCACAACGACTCCGTCACGCGGCTGCCGGACGGCTTCCGCGCGACCGCCTCGACGCCGGGCGCGCCGGTGGCGGCGATGGAGCACGCCGAGCGGCGCCTGCACGCCGTGCAGTTCCACCCCGAGGTCGTGCACACGCCCCAGGGCACGGACATGCTGGAGCGCTTCGCCTACGACGTCTGCGGGCAGGACGGGTCGTGGACCCCGCAGCGGGTGATCGACGAGCAGGTCGAGCGGATCCGCGCCCAGGTCGGCGACGAGAAGGTGCTGTGCGCGCTGTCGGGCGGCGTCGACTCGGCCGTGGCGGCGCTGCTGGTGCACCGCGCGGTCGGCGACCAGCTGACCTGCGTGTTCGTCGACCACGGCCTCCTGCGCGAGGGCGAGGCCGAGCAGGTCGTCGAGACCTTCGGCGGGCACTACCGGGTGCCGCTCGTGCACGTGCAGGCCCAGGAGCGCTTCCTCGGCCTCCTGGCCGGCGTCACGGACCCGGAGGCGAAGCGCAAGATCATCGGCGAGACGTTCATCCGCGTCTTCGAGGAGGAGTCCCGCCGGCTCGAGGGCGTGCGCTTCCTCGTGCAGGGCACGCTCTACTCCGACGTGATCGAGTCGGGCTCGAAGACGGCGGCCAAGATCAAGTCGCACCACAACGTCGGCGGGCTCCCCGACGACATGGACCTCGAGCTGTGCGAGCCGCTGCGGCTGCTCTTCAAGGACGAGGTGCGCCAGGTCGGCATCGAGCTCGGCATGCCCGAGCGGATGGTGTGGCGCCAGCCGTTCCCGGGCCCGGGGCTCGCGATCCGCATCATCGGGGACGTCACCGAGGAGCGCCTGCGCATCCTGCGCCACGCCGACGCCGTGCTGCAGGAGGAGATCCGCGCCGCCGACTGGTACCGGCGCCTGTGGCAGTCCTTCGCGGTGCTGCCCGCGGTCAAGTCGGTCGGCGTGATGGGGGACGCGCGCACCTACGACTACCCGATCGTGATCCGCGCCGTGACCTCGGAGGACGCGATGACGGCCGACTGGGCGCGCCTGCCCTACGACCTGCTGGAGCGCATCTCGACGCGGATCATCAACGAGGTCCCCGGCGTCAACCGGGTCGCGCTCGACATCTCGTCGAAGCCGCCCGGCACGATCGAGTGGGAGTAGCCCGCCGCACCGCGACGCGCGGTGGCCGCGCGGTACCCTAGGGCCATGGCCGCATCCGCCGCCCGCCGCGCGCAGGTCCGCCGGCGCCGCCTGCTCGTCCTCGTCGGCGCCGTCGCCCTGCTGGTGATCGCGGCCGCGGCCGTCTTCGCGCTGCGCCCCGACGACCCCGCCCCGCCCGCCAGCTACGCCTCGCAGAGCGCGGTCGACCGCGCCGCCGAGGCGGCGGCCGCCAGCGCGCAGGAGGCCGCCAAGGCCGCCCGCGAGATCGAGGAGCGCACGTGGTCCGTCGGCCCCTACGCGGAGGAGGTGCCGAAGGAGGACGGGATCGCCGCCGGCGCGCCCGTCAAGGGGCTGGTGGCCCTGACCTTCGACGACGGCCCCGGTCGCTACACCTACGACGTCCTGGCCCTGCTCAAGCGCCACAGGATGAAGGCCACCTTCTTCGTGCTGGGCTCCAAGGCCGAGCAGGACCCGGCCGCGCTGCGCCAGATGGTCGAGGAGGGGCACGTGGTGGCCGCGCACTCCTGGTCGCACGCGAGCATGGTCACGCTGGACGCGAAGGGCCTGCGCGCCGAGTTCGACCGCACCAACGCCGTGATCCGCGAGGCGACCGGACGGGTGGCGGCGATCCAGCGCCCGCCGTTCGGCGACTTCGACGCGCGCACGAACCGCTGGTCGCGGGCCAACGGGATGCTCCCGAT
>CAIQOY010000274.1 GCA_903873565.1 uncultured Actinomycetes bacterium | reverse complement strand
GGGTTGAACAGCGACCCCTCCGGGGCGATCACGCGCACGCGGCTGGCCAGGCCCGCGTTGTGCGGGACGTCGCCGCCGAGGAAGCAGCGCACGGCGAAGTAGGCGGCGGCGTGCGCGCTGGCGATCGGCACGTTCATGCCCGACGGCACCTGATCGGCGCTGCCCGTCAGGTCGACGACGAGGGTGCCGTCCTCGACGTGCAGGCGCGCGTGGATGCGGACCGGATCGGTGCCCTCGAAGCCGATGTCGTCGAGGAAGCCCTCCGCCTCCACGGCGCGGTCCGGCCACGACCGGAACAGCGCCTCCGTGCGGCGCGCCGTCTGCTCGACGACGGCCTCCATGCCGCCCAGGACGAGGCCGACGCCGTGGCGCTCGACCAGCTCGCCGATCCGCAGGGCGCCGCGCCGGCAGGAGGCGATCTGGGCGTCGAGGTCGCCGAGGGTCGCGGCGGGGTCGCGCACGTTGGCGGCCACCAGCTCGTAGACGGCGGCCAGCCGCTCGCCGCGGTCGACGAGCCGGATCGCCGGGAAGATCAGGCCCTCCTGGTAGAGCTCGGTCGTCTGCGCGCTCTCCGTGCCGGGGAAGCGCCCGCCGATGTCGATGTGGTGCGCGATCGAGCCCGTCCAGGCGATCACCCGGTCATCGGCGAAGACGGGCGTGAAGACCTGCAGGTCGGGGGTGTGGGTGCCGCCCATGTAGGGGTGGTTGGTGATGAAGGCGTCGCCCGGGTGGACGCGCTCGCCGTGCTTGGCGATGACGGCCTCGAGCGCGAACTGCATCAGCCCGAGCTGCGCGGGGATCTGCTCGGAGTTGGCGATCGCGCGCCCGTCCGCGGCGAACATGCCGCAGTTGAAGTCGAGCATCTCGCGGATGATCGGCGAGTAGGACGAGCGGTACTCGACGACGGCCATCTCCTCGGCGATGTGCCGGAAGGCGCTGGCCAGGATCTCCTGCAGGACGGGGTCGGGGCGCTCGCTCATGCGCGCTCCAGGACGAGGGCGCCGCCGGGCTGCACGGCGGCCGTCCAGCCGCGGTGGAGGACCGTGGTGGCGTCCTCCTGCTCGATGATCGCGGGGCCGGCGAGCGGCGCACCGGGCGCGAGCGCCTCGCGCCGCACGACCGGCCACTCCGCCCACGCCCCGTCGTAGACCCGCTGCCGCCCCGCGGGGGCGTCGACCGGCGGGCCTCCCTCCGAGCGCGCGAGCGGCGTGCGGGCCGTGGCGCGCAGCCGGATGGTGACGACCTCCGTGTCGGCGACCGGCGGCGTGTAGTCGTAGAGGCGGTGGTGCTCGTCGGCGAAGGCGGCCTCCGCCGCGGCCAGCCCGGCCGCGCCGGTGGGCCGCGGGGGCAGCGGCACGGTCAGGTTGTAGGCCTGGCCGCGGTAGCGCATGTCGACCTCCCAGGCCAGCTCCTCGCCCGTGGCCACGCCGCCCGAGCGGTCGAGCAGGCCGCGCGCCTCGTCCTCCATGCGCGCCATCTCCGCGTCGAGCTCGGCCGGGTCGATCGCGGCCGTGGGCCGGCGCCAGGTGCGCCGCAGGTCGTGGCGGACGTCGGTGGCCAGGAGGCCCCAGGCGGCGGCGACCCCCGGGTAGCGCGGCACGACGACGCGCGGGATGCCGACCTCGTCGGCCAGCTGGCAGCCGTGCATGGGCCCTGCACCGCCGATCGCCACCAGCGCGAACCCGCGCGGGTCGAGCCCGCGCGCGACGCTCATCACCCGCACCGCGTTGGCCATGTTGGCGTTGAGGATGCGCAGGACCGCCAGCGCGGCCTCCTCGACGTCGAGGCCGAGCGGGTCGGCGACGTCGCGGCGCAGCGCGGCCTCCGCGAGGCCGCGGTCGAGCGCGAGGCCCCCGGCCAGCCGGCGCTCGCCGCCGAGCGTGCCGAGCACGACGTGCGCGTCGGTGACGGTGGCGCGCTCGCCGCCCCGCCCGTAGGCCGCGGGGCCGGGGTCGGCGCCGGCGCTGGCGGGCCCCACCGTGAGGGCGCCGAAGGCGTCGACCGCGGCGATCGAGCCGCCGCCGGCGCCGATGCAGAGCACGTCGATCTGGGGCAGGCTGATCGGCGTGCCGGCGGCGTCGCCGTCGAAGCGGATCTGCGGCGTGCCGTCCGGGGCGATGCCGATGTCGGCGGTGGTGCCGCCCATGTCGAAGGTCATGGCGTTCGCCTCGCCGGCGTCGGCCGCCAGCCGCGCCCCGCCGATCACGCCGGCGGCGGGGCCGGAGGCGGCCAGCGCGATCGGCTGCTCACGCGCGCGCGCGGCGGGCGTGACGCCGCCGTTGCTCTGCATCAGGTGCAGGGGGGCGGCGACCCGGGCGGCCGCGAGCTCGCCCTCGACCGCGCCGACGTAGGCGCCGACCAGGGGCAGGAGCGCGGCGTTCGCGACGGCGGTCGAGGCCCGCGGGTACTCCCGGAACTCCGGCACGACGTCGCTCGAGAGGGTGACCGGCACGCCGGGGAGCTCCTCGGCGAGGAGCGCGCCGATGCGCCGCTCGTGGGCCGGGTTGAGGAACGAGAAGAGCCCCATCACGGCGACCGCCTCGGTGCCGTCCGCCCGCATCCGCGCGGCCGCCGCGCGCACCGCGGCCTCGTCGAGCGGCTCGGCCTCGGCGCCCTGCGCGTCGATCCGCATCCCCACGCCGTGGCAGCGCTCGCGCGGCACCAGCGGCTCGGGCTCGGGGGTCCAGAGGTCGTAGACGTTGCGGCGCATCTGCGTGCCGATCGCCAGCACGTCGGCGAAGCCGGCGTTGGTGACCAGGGACGTGCGCGCGAGGCTGCGGGTGACGATCGCGTTGGTGGCCACGGTGGTGCCGTGCGCGAGGTAGGCGACCTCGTCGGGTCGGGCGCCCGCCGCGGCGAGCAGCGCCTCGAGGGCGGCGAGGAAGCCGGCCTCGATCCTGGTCGGGGTCGACGGCACCTTGGCGATGCGCGCCCGCCCCTCGGGGTCGAGCAGGACGGCGTCCGTGAACGAGCCCCCGACGTCGATGCCGATCCGCTGCATCCCGACCGGCCCTAGGGCTCGAGCACGCCCTGCATGTCGACCTGCTCGAGCCAGCGCCGGTAGGCGATCGACGAGCGGTCGGGCACCTTGATGTGGAGCTCCTCCTTGAGGGAGGCGGGGATCTCCTCGGGCCGGATGCTCTCCACGACCCGGCGGTCCTGCTCGAGGATGTGCAGGTAGTCGGAGACGAAGTTGGGGTTGTCCTCCGCGTAGTTGCGGAAGGCGATCCGGAAGACCCGCGTCTCCTTCGCCCGGGTCGGCGAGGCGATCACCATCACGCTCATCACGCGGCCCGAGTCGTCGCCGTCCTCGGTCACGTGCAGGTGCATCGTGAAGGGGTAGACGTGCGTGTAGACGTAGGTGATGCGGGCGTTCGCGGTGCCGTCGACGGAGCGCCAGAACTGGTCCGGCACCCGGAACCACTGGCCCCACTCCTCGGCGTGCAGCTCGTAGGGCTCCTGCTCGGGGTGGTCGGGGTCGCCGAGCAGCTCGGGGTGCACGAACGGGAAGTGCGAGACGTCCATCGAGTTCTCGGTCGAGCGGCCCGCGGAGGTCGCCCACTCGAGCACGCTGAAGACCTCGCTCGTGAAGGCCGGATCCCGGTCCAGCCCCTCGGGGACGTGGGGGATGTCGGCGATCGGCTCCTCGAGCGCGACCCAGACGAGGCCGTGGCGCTCCTCGACCCGGTACGCGATCGCGCGCGCG
>CAIQOY010000273.1 GCA_903873565.1 uncultured Actinomycetes bacterium | reverse complement strand
GCGTCGTGGTCGTCACGACGGCCAACGCCGCCGAGGTCTCCGGCCAGTCGACCGAGATCTCCTCGTTCGCCGCGAGCACTCCGACGAGCCCCGGCCCGGGCGACGGCGGCGACTCCGGTGGTGGCGGAGGCACCGGCGGCACCGGAGGCACCGGCGGCACCGGCGGTGGTGGCGGTGGCGGTGGTACCGGGGGCGGCACGAGGGGTCCCGGCGGGCCGGACGACCCCGGCGGCGGTGGAGGCGGGCCCGGCCCGGCGCCCGGCTCGCCCCCGAAGAAGCCCGGCGTGGTCACGATCAAGCCCCTGCCCCCGAAGGGCGCCGACACGTCCGGCGGCGGATCGGGTAGCGGCGGGTCAGGCGGCGGGGGCGGCAACGGCTCCAGCGGCGGATCGGGCTCCGGGAGCGGCGGTTCCGGCTCGGGCGGCTCCGGCAGCGGCGGTCCCGGCACGGGCACCGGGGAGCGGGTGCTGGTGTCCGTCCCGATCACCCCGAACCCGAAGAACCCGATCCAGACGGTGGTGTTCGCGCTCGTCGACAGGAGCGGCAAGGTGATCGCGACCTACCCGGTGCGGCTCGGCCAGGGCGCCACCGAGGCGAAGCGGATCCTCCCGAAGCCGGGTCCGGGCCAGCGGATCGTCGCCTACTCCACGAACGCCACCGGCGTCTCCGCGAACGCGCCCGTGGGCGGCAACGTGGTCAACCTGCCGACGACGCTCGCCCCCGACCGGCCGACGGGCGGCTGGGAGCTCTTCGGCGAGCGCCTGACGGCGCCGCTGATCTTCGCGGGCGGGTCGGCGCAGCTGACTGAGGAGGGGATGGCGGTGCTCGACCGGGTTGCGCGCCAGGTCAAGGCGCGCGGCAACGGCCGCGTGTTCGTGAGCGGCTTCGCACGCCAGGGCGGCGGGACGGAGCAGTACCTGGCGATCCTCTCCAAGCGCCGCGCGCACGCGGTCGCGCAGTACCTGTCGGCTCGCGGCGTGCGGCAGTGGATCCGCTACTGGGGCATCGGGGCCCGCACCGAGGCGGTCGGGGTGCCCGACGACCGCCAGGTGCAGGTGACCTGGAGCGCGCAGGCGATCCCGAAGACGATGCGCAGCGCGGCCTGGATGCAGGCGCCGCAGGCCGATCCGTCGGCCGGGTAGCAGGGCGGCGGGGCCCGTCGCGCGCGCCGGGTCCGAACGACGATGATGTGCCCGTGGACGACGCCGAGCGAGAGCGACGGGCCGAGCGCGCGGCGCGCCTCGAGGGCCTCTTCATGTGGCCGACCACGCTGGCGGCCCTGCTTTGCCTGCCCGTCTTCCTCGCGCCCGTCATCTGGTCGGACCCGGCGGTCAAGGAGTTCACCACGATCGCCGACTGGGTGATCTGGGGCGTCTTCGCGGTCGAGATGGTCGTGCTGCTGATCGCGAGCCCCGACCGCGTGGCGTTCCTGCGCTACCACCGGCTGATGGCCTTCATCCTCTTCGCGGCCTTCCCCGGCTTCGCGATCGTGTTCGCGCAGGTCCGCCTCGACGGGCTCACGCCCGCGCTCCTCTTGGTGCAGAAGCTGCTCAAGCTGGCCAAGGTCGACCGGCTGATCCGCAAGCGCCAGGTGCACGTGCGCGTGCCCGGGGGGCGCTGGCTGCTCGTCGCCCCCGCGATCGTGGCGGACGTCCTCGTCTGGCAGAAGCTGGGCCCGGCGACCGCGATCACGCTGGGGGTCGCGCTCGCGCTGGCCCTGATCGGCCGTGGGCGCCGGCCCGATCCCGCCGAGCTCGCGCGCCTGCGCGACCAGGTGGTCGAGGCGGGCCGCGGCGGCTGGCGCTCGCGCCGCGCCTAGGCGGCGGGGCCGATCACGGCCGGTGCGCCGTAGTTCAGGAGCGGCTGCGGCACGGCCACGGAGCCGTCCTCGCGCTGGTGCTGCTCGAGCACGGCGATCACCGTGCGGGAGCTCGTGACGGCGGTGCCGTTGAGCGTGTGCACGGGCTGCGGCCCCCCGGACTCCGGGCGGTAGCGGGCCTCGAGCCGGCGCGCCTGGTAGTCGGTGCAGTTCGAGCAGGAGGTGAGCTCGCGGTAGCGGCCCTGGCCGGGCAGCCAGACCTCGATGTCGTACTTGCGGGCCGCGGAGGCGCCGAGGTCGCCGGCGGCGATGTCGACGACGCGGTAGGCGAGGCCGAGCGTCTGGGCGATCGACTCCTCGAGGGCCAGGAGGCGCTCGTGCTCGTCCCAGGAGTCCTCGGGGCGCGTGAAGGCGAACATCTCGACCTTCTCGAACTGGTGCAGCCGGAAGATCCCGCGCGTGTCCTTGCCGGCGGCGCCCGCCTCGCGGCGGAAGCACGACGAGAGCCCCGCGTAGCGCAGCGGCAGGTCGGCCTCGGCGAGGATCTCGCCGGCGTGCAGGGCGGCCAGCGGCACCTCGCTCGTGCCCACCAGGTAGAGGTCGTCGTCGGCGAGCTGGTAGACGCTCTGGCGGTCCGTCGGGAAGAACCCCGTCTGGTACATCGCCTCCTCGCGCACCATCACGGGCGGCGCGACGGGCGTGAAGCCGGCCTCCTCGAGCGTGGCGAGGGCCATCCGCGAGATCGCCCACCACAGCCGCGCGACGTCGCCGGTCAGGTAGCCGAAGCGCGACCCCGAGGTGCGGGCGCCGCGCTCCATGTCGATGCCGGGCCCGGCGAGCTCGAGGTGGTCGCGCGGCTCGAAGGCGAAGGCGGGCGGCTCGCCGACCCGCTTGACCTCGCGGGCGTCCTCCTCGCTCGCGCCGAGGGGGATGTCGGGGTGGGGGAGGTTGGGCACCACGAGCAGGGCGTCCGTGAGGCGCTCGTCGAGGTCCTTGAGGGAGGCCTCGAGCCCGTCGAGCCCGTCCTTCAGCTCGCGCATGGCGGCGGACGCGGCGTCGGCCTCGGCGGCCTTGGCGGGATCGTCCTTGGCGGCGCGCTTGAGCTCGCCGATCGCCTCGGACGCGCGGTTGCGCTCGGCCCGCAGCTCGTCGACCCTGGCCTGCAGGGCGCGGCGCTCCTGGTCGAGCGCGATCACGGGGTCGAGCAGGGCCTCGTCGCCGCGGCGGGCGAGGGCGGCGCGCACCGCCTCCGGGTCGGAGCGGACGAGGCGCAGGTCGATCATGCCCTGAACCCTACCGGCCGCGGGGCGTCACGCGCCGCGCCTGGCCTCGGCGATCGCCATCAGGACGCGCGGCACGCCGTCGTCGTGGATCGAGGGGGCGACCCAGTCCGCGCGGGCCACGAGGTCGGGGTGGCCGCCGCCGACCGCGATCCCGTAGCCGGCCCAGTCGATCAGCTCGAGGTCGTTCTCGCCGTCGCCGATGGTGACGCAGCGCGACCGCTCGAGG
>CAIQOY010000272.1 GCA_903873565.1 uncultured Actinomycetes bacterium | reverse complement strand
GCGCTCCTGCAGGAGCTCGCCGCGGAGATCACCTACCCGAACTTCAAGTCGGCCGTGCACGACCCGGCCCATCACGACGCCTACCTGCGCGTCTGGTCCGTGATGAAGGCGCTGGACGATCGCGCCGACCACACGTCCTAGAGTGACCCGCTAGCCCGTCGTCGGCGCGAACGTCTTCGCGACCTCGTCGCAGGCCGCCGGGATCGCGTCGGCGCCCGCGTCGTCCCACTGGCAGCGCAGGAAGTACTGCGTCTTGCCCTGGAAGGCGTAGTAGACGCGGGTCGTCAGGCCGCGCTTGGGGGCCTTGAACTCGAAGATCGCGGCCTTCATGTCGCCGAGGGTGCCGTCGGAGCGCTTCGGCACCTCGGCGTCCATCGCCTTGGCGAGGGAGCGCGCGGCGCGCTCGACGGCCACCGCGAGCTTGGCCGGCTTGATCTTCGCCGTGTCCTTGCCGACGTCGTAGGTGGCGGCGACGACCACGTTGGTCTCGTCAGTGCCGAGCGCGACGCGGTAGAGCGGGTCCTGGCCCTTGACCTCGCGACCCGTGTCCGCGAACACCTTCTGCAGGTCGGGCGGGTACGAGAAGGAGAACGGCGCGCCGGTCTCCTCGAACCGCGTCGCCTCCGATCCGCCGCAGGCGGCCAGCGGCAGGGCGAGGGCCAGGGCCAGCGGGATCAGGACGCGCAGGCGCACACCCGCATGGTACTGCCCGGCCTCGTCGACCCCGGTCCCGTCTACACTCCCCGGCCATGGATCGCCGCATGCGCGTCGTCATCGCCAAGCCCGGCCTGGACGGGCACGACCGGGGGGCCAAGGTCATCGCCCGCGCCCTGCGCGACGCAGGGATGGAGGTCATCTACACCGGGCTGCACCAGACGCCGGAGCAGATCGTCGAGACCGTGCTCGAGGAGGATGCCGACGCCCTCGGGCTGTCGATCCTGTCGGGCGCGCACATGACGCTCGTGCCGCGGGTCCTCGAGCTGATGGCCGAGAAGGGCGTCGCCGATGTCTGCCTCGTGGTCGGCGGCACCATCCCGAACGACGACGCCGACGCCCTGCGCGCCATGGGCGTCGCGGAGGTGTTCACGCCGGGCTCGTCGACCGGCGACATCGTGGAGTTCCTGTCCGCGCGGGCCGCGGCGTAGGGGAGGGGGGACCATGGCGATCGAGGTGCGTCGCGAGGACCGCGTGGCGGTGCTCACCATCAACCGCCCGGACGCGCTCAACGCGCTCTCGTCGGCCCTGCTCGAGGAGCTGCGCTCCGAGCTGACCGCGATCGCGCAGGACGACTCCGTGGGCTGCCTGATCATCACGGGCGCCGGCGAGAAGGCGTTCATCGCGGGTGCGGACATCGCCGAGATGGCCACCAAGACCCCGCTCGAGGCCCGCGCCTACGCGGAGCTCGGCCAGGAGTGCGCGAACCTGCTCGAGACGATGCGCGCCCCGTCGATCGCGGCCGTCAACGGCTACGCGCTCGGCGGCGGCTCGGAGATCGCGCTGGCCTGCGACATCCGGCTCTGCTCGGAGAACGCCGTCTTCGGCCAGCCCGAGGTCGACCTCGGCATCATGCCCGGCTGGGGCGCGACGCAGCGCCTCGCCCGCACGACCTCGATCGGGTTCGCCAAGGAGCTGATCTTCACCGGCCGGCGGGTCAAGGCCGACGAGGCCCTCGCCCGCGGCATCGCCCAGCACGTGCTGCCGCTCGAGGAGCTGATGCCGAAGGCGCTGGAGATGGCCCACGCGATCAGCGCCAAGAGCCCCGTCGCCATCGCCTACGCCAAGGAGGCCACCAATCGGGCCCTGGCCGGCGACCTCGCGACGAACTACATGGTCGAGGCGGACCTCTTCTCGATCCTCTTCTCGACGGAGGACGCGAAGGAGGGCCTGCGCGCCTTCACGGAGAAGCGCGCGCCCGAGTTCAAGGGCCGGTGACGCCGCCGGGCCTCGAGCTGGTCGAGGTCGGCCTCGACCCCGGGCGCCTGCGCGTCGTCGAGGACCTGCTGCACGCCACGCAGCCCGAGATGGGCCGCACGGTCGAGCAGATGCTCGCGCGGATGCCGCTCGCGCCGGACACGCGGCGCGTGATCGCCCGGCTCGACGGCGAGCCGGTCGGGTTCGCGACGGTGGGGCGGATCTGGGTCCAGCCCGCGGACTACCCGACGCTCTGGAGCGAGGTCGGCGTCGCCGAGGACGCGCGCGGGCGGGGCATCGGCTCGGCGCTGCTCGCCTGGGCGCAGGCGGCGGGACGGGCGGCGGGCAAGGAGCAGCTGCGGATCCCCTGCAGCGACGGGCGCCCGGAGGGGATCGCCTTCCTGGCGCGGCGCGGGTTCCGGGAGTTCTACCGCATGACCACGCTGGAGCTCCCGCTGGCCGGGATCCCCGCCCCCGCGGTCGACCCGCCCGCGGGCGTCGCGATCTCCAGCCTCGCGGAGCGCCCCGACCTGCGCGAGGCGGCGCACCGGCTCGCGGTGGAGATCTACGCGGCCCTGCCCGACCCCGAGCCCGTCTCGGCGGGCGACTTCGAGGAGTGGCGGCTGCGCGACGTCGACGTGCCCAACGCGCCGCTCGACGGTTACCTGCTGGCCCTGGCCGGCGACGACCCCGTCGGCTACTGCCGG
>CAIQOY010000271.1 GCA_903873565.1 uncultured Actinomycetes bacterium | reverse complement strand
GAGCCCGATCAGGGCCACGCCGAGCACGACGTTGATGCCGATCGTGAGCGTGGTGCCACGGCGGCCGAGGCCGGCCAGGCGGGAGATCGCGACGCCCCATGCGACCAGCTCGACGACGCAGATGCCGACCCCGATCCAGCGTGCCGTGGGCAGCGCGAGCACGCCGAGGGCGGCCAGGAGGATCGGGGCGAGCGGCGTCAGGCTGGCCTGGGCCAGCGGCCACTCCTCGATCAGGGCGGCGCGGGCCGCGGCCCAGTCCACGTGCTCGCCGGTGCGCACGACGCGGCGCAGGATCGCCACGTGGACGTGCGCCAGCCAGAACACGAGCACGGTCAGGGCGATGGTGCCCATCACCATCACGGCGTCCCCCGTGACGGCGATCAGGAGCGACGCGGTCAGGATCGTGCCGTAGACGGCGCTCGCGCCGTCGCCGTAGCGGGCCGAGCCGGTCAGGGCCCAGCGCAGCGCGCGCGACTGCGCGGTCACGCTGGAGACGTCGAGCTCGTCCGCGTCGGTCCCGCTCACGGCCCCGAGCGTATCGCGGCTCGCGGGGGCGGGGTCGCGCCCGCCCCCGCCCCTACTCGGCGAGCCCCTCGACGCCGGGCGTCGTGAAGGCGACCTCGTAGGCGCGGATGTCGTAGGCGAAGACGCCCTCGGCGATGAACGGGTCCTCGCGGGTCCACGCCTCGACCTCCTCCCGGGAGGCCGCCCGGGCGACGATCGCCCCGCCGACGCCGCCCTCCTCGAGGGCGCCCGCGAGGAAGTGGCCCCGGGCGACGTGGTCCTGCACCCAGGCGACGTGGCCGTCGCGGTGCGGGTCGACCTGGTCGGGGGTGGCCGTGTAGCGGCCGAGCAAGAGGAACATCGCGGTCCTTCCGGGGCGGGTCCGGGCGACCCTACCAGACGCCCGCGGCCCGCTACGGGGCGTCGAAGCCGAGCTGCTCGAGCAGCACGGGGTAGACGACCGCGGTGTCGCCGGTCGGCTGGGCCGGGTCGATCACGTCGTGGGGGAGGCCGAGATCCGCGGGGAAGACGTGCACGGTGACGTCGGCGCCGCCCTCGGCCCAGTCGCGGGCCAGCACCTGGGCCTGGCCGTTGTCGATCTGGTTGTCGTTGAGGTTCCAGTCGACGGCGATCCGCCTGACCGCGGGCGGCGTCGAGGCCGACTGCGCCCTGACGTACGAGCCGAGCCGGTACATGGCCACCAGCCCGCGCGTGGTCTCGCCGTTGTAGACGTGGTCGATGCCCGTCTTGTCGGACCCGGGCAGGGTGACGCTCGGCAGCCGTCCGAACAGGTTCTCGAAGCCCGTGGTCAGCCACGGCGGCCCGACGGGCAGGGTCAGCGCCGGCGCGATCACGACGGCCCGGTCGACGTCGTCGCGCTCCTGCGCGATCCAGGACGTGATCACCCCGCCCATCGAGAGGCCCATCACGCGCCGGTCCGCGCCGAGGCCGGCGGCGAGATCGGCGGCGGTGTCGGCGTAGTCCCGCAGTTCCGGCGTCGTCAGGGCCGCGAGGTTCGTCACGCTGCCGACGGCCGTGCCGTCCGCATTGGCGAGGCCGTGGTGCGGGACCCGCAGGATCAGGACGTTGGCGCCCTGCGCGTGCACCGTCTCCGCGAACTGGACCCACTGCTGGGGGCAGTTGGTGAGGCCGTGCACGAGCACCACCGAGACGTCGGTGCGCTCGCCGTGCTGGAGGAGGCGCGAGCGGCACTTGTCGAAGACGCCGAGCCGCTCCTCCTCGGCCGCGATCGCGTCGAAGCGCTCGACGGCGGCCGCGTAGTCGGGCGCGGGGTCGGGTTGCGCGGCGAGGTCCAACGACGGCAGCGGCAGCAGGGCGAGGACCACGAGCAGGCCGATCAGGACGGCGGCGACGCCGCCGAGGGCGAGCAGGACGATGCGGAGCGGGGAGCGGCGGGGTCGGGAGGCGGCGGCCACGCCGCGACCCTACCAGAGGCGCCCGTCCGGTCCCGCGGCGTCTGCCATGCTCCGCCCATGCCGATCTTCGAGCGCTCCGTGGAGGTCGCCGCGCCGGTCGCTGACGTGTTCGCGTTCCACCTCGACACCCGCAACGTGCCGCGGATCACGCCGCCCCAGCAGGAGGTGCTGGAGATCGTCGGCGAGTTCCCGCTCGTGGTGGGCGCGGTCGTGGACATGAAGATCCGCCAGGCGCCGGTCCCGACGGCGCAGCCGTGGCGGATCCGGGTCACGGCGATCGAGCCGCCGACCCTGATCCGCGACGAGGTCGTCGACAACGAGATGTTCACCCGCTTCGTGCACACGCACCGCTTCGAGGAGCTCGGGCCGGAGCTGACGCGGCTGACGGACCACATCGACTGGGACATGTCCTCGCGGATGCTCGCCGGGATGGCGAAGGGCATCATCGAGAAGACGTTCGCGGGCCGGCAGGACCGCACCCGCGACCTGCTCGGCGGCGGCGCGGCCGGCGCCTAGAAGATCGACGCGGGGCAGCCGAGGCGGGCGATCACCTCGAGCGCGGCGTCGACGTGGCGGCGCGCGCCGTCCATCGTGAACACGAAGTGCCCCGGCAGGAGCGCGTCGAACTCGTGCTCGGCGAGGCGCTCGACCGAGGCGATCGCGTCGGTCACCGAGCAGTCCCAGATGCTCTGCAGGGCGAGCCTGCCGCCCGCGAAGAGCGCGTCGCCGCTGACCAGGTAGCGCTTCCCGGGGGCCGCGACCAGCCAGCTGTGGTGGTCGTGGCTGTGGCCCGGCGTGGGGATCGGGGTGAGCACGAGGTCGCCGAGGCGCAGCTCGGCGCCGGCCGTGTGCACCTCGTCGACGGGGCACGGCGTGTAGACGTAGTCGAGCGGGTAGATGCCGGCGGCGCGGGCCGCGGTCAGGCTGATCGCATCCTCGTCCCCCGTCGTCACGATCTCCGCGGTGCGCGGCAGGGCGTGCACGCGCAGGTGGGGGAGGCGCTCGCGCAGGTGGGAGGCGCCGCCGCTGTGGTCACCGTGGGCGTGGGTCAGGACCAGATCGCGGATGCGGTCGGGCTCGATGCCGTCACGCTCGCAGACCGCGAGCACCCGGTCGACGTCGCGCCCGGCGCCGGCGTCGAACAGCACCCAGCCGCCGTCGCCCGTCTCGAAGGCCCACATGTGGCAGTCGAAGGCGTCCGTCAGGTCGAAGCCCAGGAAGCCCGAGCCCACCAGCGCCACGCGATCGTCGATCCGCATCCCGTCCCCCTTCGCAGAGGCCGGAATCGTACCGGCGGACGCCGTGTCCGGTCGCTCCCCGCACGGGTGCCCCGACGGCGGGACCGGGATTCGAACCCGGGGCCCTGGCACTGCTGCCGGGCTGCGGTTTTCAAGACCGCTCCAATAGGCCTCTCTGGCACCCCGCCGAGGCGGATTGTACGGCGCGCGCTGCGCCGGGGGCGGGCGCGTGGCGAAGGACCCGGTGATGGTGACGATCGCGCGGACCCGCTCCCGCTGGGGCACCCTCTTCTCGGTGGTGGCGATCGCCGAGGCCTTCACCTGGGCCGGGCTCCTGGTCGGGATGCTGCTCAAGCACGTGACCGGGACCACCGACCTGGGCGTGACCGTGTTCGGCCCGCTGCACGGGGCGATGTTCATCGTCTACCTGCCCGTCGCGCTCGTCTGCGCGTGGCGGCTGCGCTGGCCGGTCTGGGTCGTCCTCGTCGCCCTGGCCGCCGCGGTGCCGCCGCTGACGACCCTGCTGTTCGAGATCTGGGCGAGCCGGCGCGGGCTCTTGCGGGCCCGCTAGCGCCGCAGGCGATTCGTCAATCCCAGACGACGCGGCGGTCGCGCCGGGACCGGTCGAACGCGCCGATGCGCCGGTCGGCGCTCAGCAGCGGCACGTCGAGCTCGCCGGCCGTCGCGTAGATCAGGCGGTCAGCCGGGTCGGGCGGGAAGCCCGCGGCTCCGACCTCGACGGCGCGCGCGGCGATCCGGGGCGTCAGCGGCTGGATCGCGAACGGCGCGCCCGACGACGCGATCGCGAGCCAGTCCGCGAGCGGCCGGTCGAGCGAGATGCGGCCCCGCTCGGCGAGCATCGCCACCTCCCAGAGCGCGATCGCGGGGACGTACGCGGTCGTGGCCCGTTCGAGCACGCGCCGCGCGCGGCGCCCGAGGCGATCGTGGGCGCCGGTCGCCGCGAAGAGCCACGCGTGGGTGTCGACCACGCAGGCGTCGGCGCTAGCGGGCGGCATCCCACTCGACGTCGATCGGGGCGATCAGCTCGTCGTCGTCGACGAGGAACTCCACGCTGCCCGCGAGGGGGCGCACGGGCCGGGCCGGGACGATCTCGACGAGCGGCCGCCCGTGTCGCGTGATGGTGATGGGCCGCCCGGTGCGGGCGACCTGGTCGGCGACGCGCAGGCAGCGCGCCTTGAAGTCGCTGATCGCCATGACGTCATCAGGGTAGGCGTCCATATTGACCATGAGCATAGGTCATTCTGGACGGACCGGAACCGGAGTCGCGCGGACGGCGCGCGAACGCGCTCGGCGGTCCGCCGATGGGTCGCGGGCGGCCTACCGGATCCGCCGCGACAGCGCCCGGTCGATCCGGTCCGTGGAGAGCGCGAACAGCGCCACCCACGCCCACGGGGCGAGCTCGGGCCCGACCACGAGGGCGACGGGGATCGCCAGCGCGAAGCCGACGGGCACGGCGAAGGTGCGCAGGGTCAGGTGCGGCCGGCCGGCGGCGTCCAGCAGGGCGAGCAGCAGGCTGACGAGCGCGAAGGTGCCGGCGTAGACGACGAGGGCCAGCATGTCGTCGGCGTTGTCTGCGTAGAGGGTCGTCGAGAACGGGATCAGGCAGAGCGTCAGGAGGAACGCGAAGTTGACGAGGACGACACGGGTGGGCACCAGGTCGGGGAGCCCGCGCATGGCGTCGTGGTGGACCATCCAGAAGCGCCCGATCACGACGAAGCTGAGCACGAACACCCCGAGCGAGCCGATGGTCCCCGTGTCCAGGGCCTGCCAGAGCGACTCGCCGGGGGCGGGGTCGGGCGGGTCGATGCCGAGCACGAGCAGGGTGATCGCGACGGCGATGACGCCGTCGGAGATGCCCTCGAG
>CAIQOY010000270.1 GCA_903873565.1 uncultured Actinomycetes bacterium | reverse complement strand
GGCCGTCGAGGCCTCGGGCCTCGACATCCGCGCCGAGGGCGACCGCGTCGGCGCGTCGATCGCGAGCGGCATCGGCGGCATGGACATGCAGCTGCTCGCCCACAAGCACTACCTGGAGTCGGGGATCGAGCGCTTCTCGCCCTTCTGGACGCCCGGGATCATCCCCAACATGGGGGCGGGCTACGTCTCGATGGAGTTCGGGACGCGGGGCCCGCTCGCCTCGTCGAGCACGGCCTGCGCGGCCTCCTCGATGGCTATCGGCGACGCCGTCATGTACATCCGCGCCGGCATGGCCGACGCGATGCTGGCCGGCGGCTCCGAGTGCGGGGTCGTCCCCGTCGGCATCGGCGGCTTCCACGGCATCCGCGCCTGCTCGACCCGCAACGACGACCCGGCCGGCGCCAGCCGCCCCTTCGACGAGACCCGCGACGGCATCGTGCTCGGCGAGGCCGCCACGGTGCTGGTGCTCGAGGAGCTCGAGCACGCCCAGCGCCGGGGCGCCGAGATCCTCGCCGAGGTCACGGGCTACGGGCTGTCGTCCGATGCGCGGCACGTGACGGAGCCCGACCCGACCGGCGAGAACCCGGCGCGGGCGATCACCAACGCCCTCGCCGACGCGGGACGCGGCCCCGACGAGGTCGAGTACGTCAACGCGCACGGCACCTCCACGCCGGTCGGCGACGCCGCCGAGACGCGCGTCCTCAAGCGCGTCTTCGGGGAGCGGGCGCCGCAGGTGCCGATCTCGTCGACCAAGTCGATGACCGGGCACCTGCTCGGGGCCACGGGGGCGACGGAGGCCGCGATCTGCGTGCTGGCGATCCGCAACGGCTACCTGCCGCCCACGATCAACCTGCACCACCCGGACCCCGAGTGCGACCTCGACTACGTGCCCAACGCCCTGCGCGAGCAGTCCGTCGGGGTGGCGATCTCGAACGGCTTCGGCTTCGGCGGCCACAACGCCTGTCTCGTGCTCGAGCGCTTCGAGGAGCGCCGCGGCTGATGGCCCCGGTCGAGGTCGACGTCGAGCGCCCGAAGGGCGATGACGACCCGGGGCGGCGGCACCCCAACACGTGCCCGTCGTGCCGCTCGCACTACCGCGATGACGAGCTGCGCCATGCGCTGCGGGTCTGCGCGCAGTGCGGGCACCACTTCCCGGTGGGGGCGCTCGAGCGCATCGACCAGATCGTCGACCCGGGCACCTTCGCCGAGATCGGCGCGGACCTGCGCGCCGCGGACCCGCTCGCCTTCGTCGACCTGCGCCCGTACACCGACCGCCTGCTCGACGCCGAGCTCCAGACCGGGCTCGGCGACGCCCTGGTCGCCGGCACGGGCCGCGTGGTGGGGCGGCCGACGGCGATCGCGGTCATGGACTTCGCCTTCATGGGCGGCTCGATGGGCAGCGTGATGGGCGAGCGCTTCTGCCTCGCGGCCGACGCCGCCGTCGCGGAGGGCATCCCCCTGATCAGCGTGACCGCCTCGGGCGGCGCGCGCATGCAGGAGAACATCCTCGCCCTGATGCAGATGGCCAAGACCGTCGGGGCCGTCGACCAGCTGCGCGAGGCCGGGGTGCCCTACATCTCGGTGCTCGCCCATCCGACCACCGGCGGCGTGATCGCCTCGTTCGCGTCGCTCGGCGACATCGTCATCGCGGAGCCGAACGCGCTGCTCTCCTTCGCGGGGCCGCGGGTGGTCGAGCAGACCACCGGCGAGAAGACCGCCCCCGACTTCGGGCGTGCGGAGTCCAACCTGCGGCTCGGGCAGCTCGACGCGGTCGTGCCGCGCCGCGAGCTCAAGGCGGAGCTGGCGCGCCTCCTGTTCCTGTTCTCGCCGGCCGAGGATGAGCCGACCGGCGACCAGGGCCCCGTGCCGCTGCCCGAGGACGCCACGATCGCCGGCGAGAGCCCGGTCGACCGGGTGCTCGGCCGCTTCGGACTGGGGCGCCGGCGTGGTTAGGGTCTCGGACGAGGTGCGCCGCCTGCGCAAGCGCTTCGAGGCGCGCGCGGAGGAGTCGCAGGTCTGGGAGGCCGTCCAGCTCGCCCGCCACGGGGACCGCCCCTACACGCTCGACTACGCCGAGCGGCTGTTCAGCGACGCCTTCGAGCTGCGCGGCGACCGCGCCTTCTCCGACGACGAGGCCCTGATCACCATGCTGGCCCGCTACCACGGCCAGACGGTGGTGGCGATCGGCCACCAGAAGGGCCGCGACCTCTCGGAGCGCACCCGCCGGATGTTCGGGATGCCGCACCCGGAGGGCTACCGCAAGGCGATCCGGGCCGTGGAGCTCGCCGAGCGCTTCCGGTACCCGATCCTCACCTTCGTGGACACGCCGGGCGCCTACCCCGGCGTCAACGCCGAGGAGCGCGGGCAGGCGGGCATGATCGCCCGCTCGATCCTCGCCTTCTGCCAGGTCTCGGTGCCGGTGGTCTGCAGCGTGATCGGCGAGGGCGGCTCGGGCGGGGCGCTGGCCATCGCGGTCGGCGACCGCGTCCTGATGCAGGAGAACGCGATCTACAGCGTGATCTCCCCCGAGGGCTGCGCGGCGATCCTCTGGAAGGACTCCGGCCAGGCCCGCAAGGCCGCCTATGCGTTCCGGCCGACGGCGGGGGCCTGCCTCGACCTCGGCGTGATCGACGCGATCGTCGAGGAGCCGAAGGGCGGCGCCCACGAGGACGCCGACCAGGCCGCGCGCCTCCTCGACCAGGCGATCCGCCTGGCGCTGCTCGAGGCCGAGGCGATCCCCGCCGCCGAGCGCCGCGCCGCCCGTCGGGCCAAGTTCCGGCAGATGGGCGTCTGGGGCGTCGCCGACGAGGACGGCGCCGACACCCTCTAGGTCAGGGGACCAGCGGAAAGCTGCGCCGCGCGAGGCCGACCGCGGCCTGGGCGGTCACCCAGACCGGGGTGATGCGGACGCCGCGCTGGTACTGCACCGCGCCATCCGGGAGGGCGAGCCCGCGCAGGAACGCCTCGGCACCGGCGTCGCGCCGGCCCGCAGCGGCGAGGCCCTGGAGCACCCACGCCGTCGACTGGGCGTCCGGCCGCGTCCCCTCCGTGAGGGCGTAGCCGCCGTTGGCGGACCGGAAGCGCGCGAGCGAGCGCACGGCGCGCTGCACGCGGGCGTCGCCGGCCGGCACGCCGGCCGCGATCGCGGCGGCGATGCCGGAGGCGGTCAGGTTCGAGTCGCCGTCGCCGCCCGGGGCCACGGGCCAGGTGCCGTCGGGGTTCTGGTCGCGCAGGAGCGTGGCCCGCACCGCGGACGGCACCGGCTGCCGCATGGCCCGCAGGGCCAGGATCCCGAACTGGTTCGAGGCCGGGGTGGTGCCGATGCGCCCGCCTCGCAGCTGGCGCGCGAGGGCGGCCGCGAGGTCGCGCCCGCCCGCGTTACGGGGGTCGCTCCCGGCGGCCACGAGGGCCAGGATCGCGAGCTCGAGGTCGGTCGCCGAACGCAGCTCGCCCGCGCGGGCGGCGATGCAGGCCGCGGGGCGGCTCGCGGAGCGTCCGGCGGCGACGAGCCCGAGCGCCGCCCACGACGTCAGGTTGGCGCTCGCGGTTCCGCCGGGCTCCGCCGCGCAGCCCGCCGCGTCGAGCGAGCCCTCGAGGTAGAGGCCCGTGCGCTCGAGCTCGGAGGCCGACGCACCCATCGGCGCGACGAGCAGGACGGCGAGGGCGAGGAGGACGCGCCTCACCGCTCGGGCTCCGGGGCGGCGACCCAGCGCCCGCGCACCCGCACCGCGCTGCGGTCGACGAGGGCGATCAGCGCGGGTCCGGCGAGACCGAGGACGGCGGCCGTGGCGATCGCGTGGGCGAGGTCGAAGGGGATCGCGCGCACGTGGACCGCGGCGAAGGCGGTCAGGGTCAGGGCCGGCCCGAACGTCGCGAGCTGCCAGACGTCCATCAGCGCCCCGAAGACGAGGGAGACGCCGACGCCGACGGCGACCAGCGCGCCCCGCGAGCGCCGGAGCGCCGGGGCCAGTAGCCCGCCGAGCAGCCCGGCCAGGCCCCACAGGAGCATCTGCCACGGCGTCCACGGGCCCTGGCCGAGGAAGGCGTT
>CAIQOY010000269.1 GCA_903873565.1 uncultured Actinomycetes bacterium | reverse complement strand
GCCTGGCCGATCCGCAAGGCCTACAAGGAGAAGCTCGGCGCCAACGGCCGCTTCCTGGCCGACTTCTGGCCGCACGGCGAGGTCTCCAGGGCCTACGGCGTGTTCGACGACGACTGGGGCACCTGCATGCGCGGCACCTTCCTCGTCGACGAGGACGGGGTGATCACCCACAAGCTCGTCAACATGGGCATCGCCGACCGCCGTGACCAGACCGTCTACCGGGAGTGGCTCGCCGGGGCCTGACCCCGGACCGTCACCCCGTCCCGCCGGGCGCTTGCGTACGCTCGGGGCCGTGGAGCGACTGACCGCACCGGATCTGCTCGAGCGCGTGATCGCCGGCAATGCGCGCTGGGCAGCGGGCGACACCGAGCGCGACCTGCTCGGCGCGCCCGCCGACCCGCTCGAGCACCTGCCGCCCGTCGCCGTGATCGGGTGCTCCGACGCGCGCGTGCCGCCGGCGGCCGTCCTCGGCGCGGCGGCCGGCGCGATCTTCACCGTGCGGCTGCCGGGCCAGTACGTCGACATCCCCGTGGCCTCGGCGCTCGGCTTCGCGATGACGGCGCTCGACACGCGCCTCGCGATCGTCCTCGCCCACGAGGACTGCCGGGCCGTGCACGCGGCCTACGAGGAGTACACGACGGGCGAGCCGCCCAATCTCGCGCTCGCCCCCCTGACCGGGGCGCTGGCCGCCGGCCTCTACCGGGCGGGCGGCGCCACGGGCGCCGACGAGGCGATCGACGTCAACGCCCGCGTCACGGCCCAGGCCCTGATCACCGAGTGCCCGTCGCTGCGCAAGTCGATCGTCGACGGCGACGCCCAGCTGTGCGTCCTGCGGTACTCGCCCCGCACGCGGCTCGTGACCGTGCTCGAGGAGCGCGTCGTGCCGCACGCGGGCGTGCTCTAGGCGTCGTCGAGGTCGAGCGCCGGCGCCACCGTGCGCGAGAAGCGCTGCTCGGCGACGGGGTCCGAGAAGTAGGCGATCGGCCCGTGGCGGATCACGCCGTCCGCGTCGATCTCCTTGAGCAGCTCGATCGCGAAGGACTCGAGCAGCCACTCGCGCCCGGGCGGCACGGCGCCTCGCGCCGCGATCCGGGTCAGCGAGCCGAGCGCCTCCTCCTCGTCGATCTGGAGCGACGACGAGAGCAGGTGCATCGGCCCGGAGGGCAGCAGCGTGGAGAGCCGCTCGAACAGCGCCCGCCCGGCGGCCGCGTCGGAGACGTAGGCCTCGAGCACGATCTCGCGGATGCCGTTGCGGGCCACGCGCACGCCGTACATGTGCTGGTTGTGGATGCGCAGCGACTCGCCCCCCAGCCCGCGCAGCTTCGTGCTGCGCAGGGTGATCGACTCGACGACGCCGCTCATCGCCCAGGGCTCGATGGTGATCGCGTCGCCGACGTCGAACCAGCGCTCCGACACCACCATCGTGCCGGCGATCACGTCGCGCAGGACGCTCTGCGCCGCGAAGCCGACGATGGCGATCAGGAGCGAGACGCCGAGGACGGTCGAGCCCGCCCCGGGGAACGCGAAGATGAACAGCGCGAGGATGCCGGCCACGATCGCCGCGTAGCGCGAGAGGGACCGCACGACGGAGAGCAGGGTGTCGGCGCGCTTGGCGCGGCGGTGCACGTCGATGTCGCCGGAGCGGCGCCCCTTGAGGCGGCGCGAGAGGAGCGCCACGGCGATGCGCGGG
>CAIQOY010000268.1 GCA_903873565.1 uncultured Actinomycetes bacterium | reverse complement strand
TGTGGGCGGTCGTCTTCCCGTCGCTCAGGCGGATCGACCGCTTCGAGGACATCCCGGTCACCGGCGCCGACGACGCGCGGCCGCCCGCCGGGACCTGATCAGGCGAGCGCCGCGGCGATGCGGTCCCAGCCGTCGCCCGCCGGCTCGCCCGCGGCCTCGGCGAGGACCTCGCCGGTGCGCCGGGCGACGCGCGCCTGCACCCGCTCGCGGTCCCCGGCCGCCAGCGCGTCCACGATGCGGCCCGTGTCGCCGTAGACGGTGATCGTGCGGGCCAGGATCGCGGGCTGGCCGATGCCGCTGGCCATGCCGCCGTCGATCCAGCGCCGCAGGGGCCGCCACTGCGCGCCGAGGCACGGCACCTCGATCACCGCGCGCGGCGCGTCGAAGGCGAGCCCGAGCGGCGTGCCGGGCACGCCGAGCTCCTCGACCGCGCGGTCGATCCAGCGGTCGACGCAGCCCTGGTGGCGCTGGCGGAACGCGAACAGGACCAGCGTGCGCTCAGCGGGCAGGCCACCGGGCAGGTGCACCTCGTCGCCGAGCAGGGTGCGGCCGTCGAGCTCGGGAAGGGGCATGACCCGATGCTACTCGGCGTCCGCCGCCGGTTGCGCGCGATCAGGCGCGGGCGCGATGCGGGCCGGGGTGACCGCGTCGGCGGATGCAGCGGGCCCGAGCACGCGGCATGACGACCCCGCACCGCTCGCGTTGGCGATCGACCAGCACCGTGGTGATGTCGACCGGATCGATGCCGCTGCGCGCCTCCCGGATCGCCGCGGCCAGCGCACGGTCCGGATCGGGACCATCCTCGCCCCAGCCCTCGCGCATCGCCGCACGGAGCTCGCGCTCGCTGAGCAGCCGCGCGACGGTGGCCTCGAGGATGCCGGCGGCGACGGCGGCGCGCACCTCGCCGTCGGATGCCGGCGGCGGCAGATAGTCCCAGCCGTCGAGGCCCAGCGTCTCCGCCACGAGCTCGAGGAGGATGATGGCGTCCCAGATCTGCGTCGCCTCCTCATCCGTCAGCCGGCCGGAGGCGACGAGCGCCGCGGCCGTGTCGTACACCGCGCTCGCGCGTCTCGGTCCCGCGCAGAGCACGTGGATGACGCCGACGCCATCGACCACGCGGCTCGAGAACACGACGCGGTGGCGCCGCTGCAGCACCTCGAGGGTGCGCCAGCCGGCCAGCGGGCTCCCCGCGCGGTTGCCGAGCGGGTGATCGCCTCCGGGACGCCGGCAGAGGGCCACGACCTCGCTGAGCACGGCCTCACGGTCGCGCGGCGGCAGGCGATCGAGGTACTCGATGAAGGCGTCGCCGAACACGACCTCCGCCTGGTCGCCGGGCAGGCGCCGCGCCGGGCTCACGGCCCCGCGGAGCGCTGCGCGGCCGCGCGCGCGCGGACCGCGTCGGCGTCGAGCCCGAGCCGCTCGCAGACGCCGTCGAGATCGAGTGACCCCGAGCGCTGCGCGACGAGGTCCGCCCCCGCGTCGAGCACCACCATCGCGGCCTCGCGCATGCGGTGCACCGTGTCGTCGAGCCGCTCCGCGGAATCCACGAC
>CAIQOY010000267.1 GCA_903873565.1 uncultured Actinomycetes bacterium | reverse complement strand
TCGCCGTACGAGAAGATGCGCTTCCACGGGCCGGCCCAGAGGGTCGACGCGCCCATCTCCAGGTGCTTCTGGTGGAGCGGGGTGTGGCGCTCGATGTGGTGGCGGGCGCCGGCGGCGGCCTGCTCCATCTTGATCGGGCGGACCGGGGGCCTGAGCGTCGTCGGGGCGGACACGCGGGCGGCCTCCGCCGGCGTCTTGCGGTGCGCGATGGCCCGCAGCTGGTCGGCGCAGAGCCGGCCCTGGCAGGGGCCCATCGTCACGGTCGTGTAGCGCTTGAGCAGCTCCGCGGACTCGAAGCCCTCGTCGATCGCCTGCTCGACCTCGGCCACCGACACGTCCTCGCAGAGGCAGACGTAGCCGGCCGTGCCGCAGGGGCGCGGCTCGGAGGCGGGCGGGTTGACGTACAGGGGCAGGCCCTGCGCGGCGGCCTGGCCGGCCTGCGTGCCCGACTGGGCGGCCACGTCGAGCGCCGAGCCCGGCAGGGCGGCGTCGCCGGCAAGGACGCACGGCAGGTCGTACGCGAGGCGCGGCAGGTGCATGTTCTGCTGGATCTCGGCGCCGACGGCGAGCAGGTCGCAGGCGACCTCCTCGGTGGCCCCGCCCGCCGAGCGGACGACGGCGCCCTGGACCTTCTTCTTGCCCTTGGCCTCGACGACCTCGCCCTCGACCTGGCGCTCGCCGACGCCCTGGGCGTCGACGCCCGGGGCGGTGACGACGCAGGCGACGCGGACGCCGGACGCCTGCAGCGTGCGGGCGTGCTCGACGGCCTCCTGGGTCTCGGCCCAGACGACGGCGACGTCGCCCGGCTTGACGCCGTGGGCGCCGGCCAGACGGGCCGCGCCGCGCGCCATGAAGACGCCCGGCAGGTCGTTGCCCGGGAAGATGCGGTGCATCTCCATGCCGCCCGAGGCGATCACGATCGCCTGCGGGTGGATGTGCATGACCTGGTCGGTGCGCAGCGCGAGGACCATCGGGCCCTCGTAGATGCCGATCGCGGCCGTGCCCGGCAGGATCTCGATGCCCGGGTTCTGGGCGGCCCGGCCGGCCAGCTCGTCGATCTGCTGCTTCGTGGGGCCCTGGGCGACGCGGTCGCCGGGGGCGTCCTGCTCGTCGATGACCATGACCCGCTTGCCGCCCTCGGCCGCGGCCAGCGCGGCCGACAGGCCGGCCACGCCGGCGCCGATCACGAGCACGTCGGGGTGGCGGTTGATGCGGTCGATGTCGCGCGGGGCGTCGGTCTTGTCGGAGAAGCCGAGGCCGGCCACGCGCCGGATCACGCCCTCCGCCATCGGCCACGCGAACTTGGGCTTGATGCCGGCCTTGTAGTAGAAGCCGACGGGCATCAGGAAGTGGCCCTTGTCGATGATGTTGAGCGCGTCCTTGTCGACGGACGGCCACGCGTTCTGGCGGCTGACGGTCATGCCGTCGGTGGCCTTGCACATGCAGGCGCGGACGTTGACCTCGCCGTCGACCGTCACCAGGCAGTTCGGGCAGTCGCCCGACAGGCAGTAGAGGCCGCGCGGGCGGTGGTACTTGAACGAGCGGGAGAAGACCCGCACGCCGTCGCGGTAGAGCGCGGAGGCGAGCGTGTCGCCCGGCTGGATCGGGACGTCGCGTCCCTCGAACTGGATGCTCACGCCGAGCCCTCCTGATACTCCTCGCCGGGCTGCGCGAGGACGATGTTCGTGCGCGTGTCGCGCACGATCGTGTACCAGCGGCGCGTGCCGCTGGAGTGGAACCACCGCTCGCGCTGGACGCCGGCCACGTTGGAGCGCAGCCAGAGGTGCGCGATCGCCTGCTCGTCGGAGGCGTCGGCGGGGAGCGGGGGGCGTACCTCGCCGCCGTACGAGAACTCGCTGACGGGGCGGTAGCCGAAGGGGGTTTTGATGTGGAAGTGGCTCACAGTGCGGTAAGGGTAGGGGGGTGGTTTGCGCGGTGCATTGTGGAAGGTATACACACTCAAAGGCCGGTTTGCTGTGCCTTCGGCCCTCTTGCGGCCCCCGACGCGGCGGCTAGCCTCTCCCTGTGCCTTCGCCGCGGGCCCGCGGCCGGCGCAGGGGACCCGCCGGGGCGGCTAGTTTCCGTCCTGCGCGACCCCGCGAGCACCCCCGTGCAGATGGCCGCCGCGGGCGGCCGGAGCGTCCAGAGGAGAAGCCCGAAGCCATGAAGTCCAGCCTCGAGATCGCCCAGGAGCACGAGCTCCGCCCGATCGCCGACATCGCCGCCGAGTACGGGATCGAGCCCGACGAGCTCGAGCTCTACGGCCGCTACAAGGCCAAGGTCGACCTCTCGATCCTCGAGCGCCTGCAGGGGGTCCCGGACGCCAAGATCATCAACGTCACCGCGATCACGCCGACCCCGGCGGGCGAGGGCAAGACGACGACCTCGGTGTCCCTGACCCAGGGCATGGGCAAGATCGGCCGCCGCGCGATGCTGGCGCTGCGCGAGCCGTCGCTCGGCCCCGTCTTCGGCGTCAAGGGCGGTGCGGCCGGCGGCGGCTACGCCCAGGTCGTGCCGATGGAGGACCTCAACCTCCACTTCACGGGCGACGTGCACGCGATCACCGCGGCCAACAACCTGCTCTCCGCCCTCGTCGACGCGCACATCTTCCACGGCCACGAGCCGGCGATCGACAGCGTCACCTGGCGCCGCGCGATCGACGTCACCGACCGCTCCCTGCGCAACATCGTGACCGGCCTCGGCGGCAAGAAGAACGGCGTCCCGGCCGAGTCCGGCTTCGACATCACGGCGGCCTCCGAGGTGATGGCGATCCTCGCCCTGGCCACCGACATGGCCGACCTGCGCCGCCGCCTCGGCGCGATCACCGTCGGCTACACGAAGGCCGGCGACCCCGTCACCGCCGAGGACGTCAAGGCCGCCGGCTCGATGGCCGTGCTCCTGCGCGACGCGATCAAGCCGAACATCGTGCAGACCCTCGAGGGCCAGCTGTGCCTGATGCACGCCGGCCCCTTCGCGAACATCGCGCACGGCAACAACTCGATCATCGCCGACCGGATCGGCCTCAAGCTGGGCGAGTTCCTGATCACGGAGTCCGGCTTCGCCGCCGACCTCGGCATGGAGAAGTTCATGGACATCGTCTGCCGCGTCGGCGGGTTCCGCCCGCACGTCGTGGTGATCGTGGCCACGGTGCGCGCGCTGCGCCACCACGGCGGCGGCGACTACGCGGCGAAGGCCGACATGGCGCAGATGCGCGCCGAGGTCGAGACCGGCATGGCCAACCTCGCCAAGCACATCGAGAACGTGCGCGCCTTCGGCATCCAGCCGGTGGTCACCATCAACACCCGCCCCGACGACGAGCCCGAGCTGCTCGAGCTGATCAAGCAGCTGTCGCTCGAGGCCGGCGCCTACGGCGCGGCGATCCACAACGGCTTCGGGGCCGGCGGCGACGGCGTCACCGAGCTGGCCGAGGTCGTCTGCGCGGCCGCCGAGGCCGAGTCGGACTTCCGGATGCTGTACGAGGACTCCGACCCCGTCGCGGTCAAGATCGAGAAGGTCGCGACCACGGTCTACGGCGCCGACGGGATCGAGCTCAGCCCGGCCGCCCGGGCCGCGATCCAGCGCTTCGAGAAGGAGGGCATCGCGCACCTCCCGATCTGCATGGCCAAGTCGCACCTGTCGCTCTCCCACGACCCGACGCTGCGCAACCGCCCGACCGGCTTCACGGTGCCGATCCGCGACATCCGCGCCTACACGGGCGCCGGCATGCTGGTGCCGCTGTGCGGCGAGATGCTGCAGATGCCGGGCTTCGGGGCCGATCCGGCCGCCTACGCGATCGACGTGGCGCCGGACGGCACGGTCGTCGGCCTGTTCTAGGCCGGCGGACGGGAAGCAGGGCTTCCAGAAGCGGGAGCGGGGGACAGCAGGAGGCGCGCGGGCCCGCCGCGGGGTCCGCGGCGGCCGTCCGCGGGGCGCGGGCGCTCCGTAGACTCGCCGGGCGGTGCTGATCTTCCTGTTCCTCCCGAGCCTGCCGCTGTGGCTGGCGATCACGCTGCCCGTGCTGGCCTACGTCTCGTGGCTCGACCTGCGCGACCTCGGCCTGCGGCCGATCGTCGTGTTCTGGTGGATCCTGTTCGTCCTGATCCTCTACATCCCGGGCTGGATCGTGCTCAAGGCCTGGGTCATCCACCGCCGCCGGCAGGACCGGCAGGCGACCTGATGGCGGCGGGCGGGACCGGGCCGCGCCGGATGCGGCCCGCCCGGGTCGTGATCCCGGTCGCGATCGCGGCCCTCGTCATCGTCGCGCTCGGCGCGCGCCAGTGCAGCCCGGCCCCCGCGGTCGACCAGGCCGAGGCGGTGGCGATCGCCACCGAGGCGGCGGGCTTCCCCGTGGTCGAGCACCAGGTCCGCTTCGTGCGCCAGGGCATCCGCAACCAGCCGGCCTGGGTGGTCGGCGTCAAGGCCGCGGACGGCAGCGCCATGACGCTCCTGATCGACGGGCGCGACGGGTCGATCGACCGCGTCGACGCGACCGGGCCCGAGTAGGCGGCCCCGGACGCGACGACGGGCCGGGGCGGCGCCCCCGGGCGGGGAGCGCCGCGCCGACCCGTCGGCCGTGCCGGATCGTGACGCCGGGGCTAGCCGGCGGCCTTCCAGATCGCCGCGATCACCGCGGAGGCGATCGCCGCCGCGAGGATCCCGAGCTCGAACGCCCGCGGGGGGAGTTGCTCCTTGGTGAACTGCGGGAGGTTGCCCTTGGCCATCGCTCAGCCCTCCGTCGGGCTCGTGGCGCCGCCGTTGGCGGCGCGGAGCCGGTCGGCCGCCTCGTTCAGGCGGCGGTTCTCGGTGTGCACCCAGGCGATCAGCGACAGCGCCATCAGGGCGATGCCGAGGACCGTGAGGACGTACATGCCCGTCGTGAAGCCCGGGCCGAAGGTGAAGAACGCGGCGACGGCGTCCGTCAGCCCGTTCTGGTCGACCGAATCGGGTGCGGTGTTCACGCCGCGCCTCCCTTCTCATCGTCGCGCGTGCGCGCGCTTGCCTTGACCTGCCAGACGACCGCCGCGGCCACGATCACCGCGAGCAGCCCGAGGCTGAGCAGCAGCTGGTCCATCTAGACCAGCCCCTTCGCGGCCTGGCGGCTGATCTCGTCGGCGCTGCGCGCCGTGCCGTCCACGTCGATGATCTTCTCGCCGGCGTGGGCGTGCTCGGGGTAGAAGTCCTGCCCGAACTCGGCCACGTCGAGGCCCTCCAGCTCGACCTCCACCGGCACCCGCAGGAGGTTCATCTTCTTGAGCAGCCAGGCGATGGCGTAGCCCGGCAGGAAGGCCAGCGGGAAGAACGTCAGGATGCCGATCAGCTGGCCCTCGAAGGACGATGGGACGTTGTTCACGCCCGTCGGGTAGCCGGCCGCGAAGATGCCGACCCAGAGCAGGCCGAGGAAGCCGGCCACGCCGTGGACGGCGACGGCGCCGACGGCGTCGTCGATCCGCAGCTTCTGCTCGATCACGCCGCCGACCCAGACCACGATCGCCGCCGTGCCGGCCGAGATCAGGAAGACCAACGACGGCGCGTAGACGTCGGCGCCCGCGGACACGCTGATCACGCCCGCGAGCCCGCCGGAGACGGTCCAGAAGGGGTCGCCGCGGCTCGCGAAGTAGCCGCCGATGAACCCGCCCGCGAAGCCGACGGTGATCGTGAACGTGATCGCCGACAGGGTCGTCGGGTTGAGGTAGATGTTGAGCCAGCCCGGGAAGGCCGTCGACGTGATCACCAGGCAGGCGGCGTAGAAGCCGTAGAAGCCGGCGAAGATCAGCATCAGGCCGAGCAGGGTCATGTGCAGGTTGTGCGGGAGGAAGCGCCGCATGCGGCCCTTGAGGTCGTACTTCCCGATCCGCGGCCCGAGCTGCAGGAGCACCCCGAGCGTGAAGATGCCGGCCACGCCGTGCACGACGCCCGACGCGATGGCGTCATGGAAGCCGAAGTCGGTGACCAGCCAGCCGCCCGCGCTCCAGCCCCAGGCGGCGTCGAGGATCCAGACGATCGAGCCGAGCACCACGGCCAGGATCAGGTAGGCCGACAGCCGGATCCGCTCGATCACGGCGCCGGACAGGATCGAGCCGGTCGTCCACGAGAACAGCAGGAACGCCGCCCAGAAGACGCCGGTGATGTTGTCCGCCAGGTTCGGGCCCATCGCGTCGCCCCACGGGATCGTCGAGGCGCAGAACGCCGCCTCGGCCGAGTCGCCCCAGGGATCCGTCGGGATGAAGCCGCGCTGGAAGCAGCCGTAGATGACCCAGCCGAAGTAGTAGAAGGCGGGGGTCACGACGGCGATCGTGAGGATGTTCTTGAGCGCCGTCGCCATCACGTTCTTGCGGCGTGCCACCCCGGCCTCGTACGACATGAAGCCCGCGTGGATCAGCCACATGATGGCGACCGTGAAGAAGTAGAACTGCTCGGCGAGGACCTTCGAGTCCTGGGTCAGCGCCGCGTTGACGGTGTCGATGTCGACCGCCTGCATCAGGGTCGGCGTCACGCGCTCCTCCTCTCTCTCCCGTGCTCGGTGGCCGCAGCGTGCGGCCGTACCGCGAGCGAACCAACCGCGCCGCGGCCGGTCAAGGCCCAAAGGACGGGTCGGCACGCCTTTCCGCCACCGCTGCTGTCAGATCGGCCGCTGCCGGAAGCGATGGTGCCCGCCGCCGCCGGAATTGCCGGGTTCCGGGCTGTGCCGGGGGCGTTCGTCCCATTACTGTCGCTGCATGGGAGAGCGTGCGTCGACACGGCGGGGCCGGGGCCGTCAGACTGTCCGGATGGCGAGCCCGTCGACGACCGCCACCTGCGGCATCCCCGCGCTCGACGACGTCCTCAGCGGCATCTTCTGGGGCGACAACATCGTCTTCCGCACGGCCTCCGAGGGGGCGGCGACCGCGGCCTTCATCGCGGCCTTCGCCCAGGCCGAGGGCTACGCGGGCTACGGGGCCGTCCGCTTCGCCAAGGGCCGGGCCGCGGGTGCGCGGAGCGACACGATCGCGATCGTCGCGGCCGACCCCGATCTCGACCGCACGATCGCCGAGGTGCTGGCCTTCGGTCGCGAGATCGGCCCCGGCGGGCTGATCGTCTTCGACGACCTCGCGGCGCTGGTGGATCGCCACGGCGACGACGGCGCGCGCCGCTTCTTCCTGCGCGTCTGCCCGTCGCTCCTGCGCGTCGGCGCCGTCGCCTGCTGGACCCTCGGCACGGGGGTGCCCGAGGCGCTGGCCGAGGAGATCCGCGCGATCACCCAGATCGTGATCCGCGTCGAGGACGACCGCCTCATGATCACGAAGGCGGAGGCGCGCCCGCTCGACGTCGTGGGCGCGACGCTCAGCTACGGCACGGGCCCCGACGGGCGGCCGCAGGTGCAGGAGATCTCGGACGCGATGCGGCTCGGCGCGGCGCTCGCGCAGGTGCGCCTCCAGCGCGGCCTGTCGCAGTCGCAGATCAGCCGCCTCGCCGGCGTGTCGCCGAGCGCGATCTCGCAGGCCGAGCGCGGCCAGCGCGGCCTCTCGGTGGCGACCCTGATGCGCCTCGCCACGGCGCTCGGCGTCTCGCTCGACGCGCTCGTCGTCGGCCAGGCCGAGCCCGGCTACCGGATCCGCGGGCGCACGGCGCCCCACCGCGGCGGGGCCTCGCGCGTGGCGCTCGTCGACTCGGGCGAGACCGACTTCCGGCTCTACGAGTTCCGGCTCGACCCGGGCGCCCACGGCACCCCGCCCGCGCACCCGCGCGGCACGGAGATCGTGCTGCTCGGCCAGGGCCTCCTGATGGTCACGATGACGGACGGCTCGACGCCGGTCATCCGCGAGGGCGAGGCGCTCGTCGCGCAGGGCACGGGCGTCGCCGACTGGAAGAACCTCGACGAGGACCAGGCGATCGGGTTCTGGATCGTCGTCTAGGGCCGGCGCGCACGGCCCCGGGCATGCGAAGGGCCCCGCGGCGCCGCCCCGGAGGACGGCCCCGCGGGGCCCGGTCGCGCGTCCCGCCTAGGCCTGGTTGGCCTCGGCGAGCAGCTCCTCGGCGAGCGCCTTCTTCTGCTCGGCCGTCATCTTCTTGGTCTCGTTCTTGATCGCGCGCTCGTTGACCACCTG
>CAIQOY010000266.1 GCA_903873565.1 uncultured Actinomycetes bacterium | reverse complement strand
GGCGCGCGCGTCGTCGCGCTGGAGAAGCCGAGCGAGGTCGAGCGCGGCCAGTGGTACTTCCAGCGCTACGTGCAGCACCTGCCGACCGCCGGCGAGATCGTGCTGTTCGACCGCTCCTGGTACAACCGCGCCGGCGTCGAGCGCGTGATGGGCTTCTGCACGGAGGACGAGTACGAGGAGTTCATGCGGCAGGCGCCCGAGTTCGAGCGCAACCTCGTGCGCAGCGGCATCTACGTGGTCAAGTTCTGGTTCTCGGTCAGCCAGGAGGAGCAGCAGCGCCGCTTCGCCGAGCGCCAGAGCCACCCGCTGAAGCAGTGGAAGCTGTCGCCGATCGACCTCGCCTCGCTCGACAAGTGGGACGACTACACCGCGGCGAAGGAGGCGATGTTCCTCCACACGGACATCGCCGAGGTGCCGTGGGTCGTGGTCAAGTCGGACTGCAAGAAGCGCGCCCGGCTGAACGCGATGCGCTACGTGCTGCACCGGGTCCCGTACGCCGGCAAGGACATCGAGCGGATCGGCGACCTCGACCCCCTGATCGTCGGCCGCGCGAGCGTCGTCTACGAGGGCGGCGCGCCGGACGGCGAGGCGCTGATCTAGCCGATGGCGGTCCAGCTCGACGGCCGGATCGCCCTCGTGACGGGCGCGAGCCGCGGGATCGGCGAGGCCGTCGCCCGCCGCCTCGCCGCGGCGGGCGCGACCGTCGCGCTGGCGAGCCGCGACGCCGCCGACGTGGAGGCGATCGCCGCCGAGCTCGGCGGCCCGCACCGCGGCTTCGCCCTCGACGTGGCCTCGACCGGATCCGTGGAGGCCTGCGTCGGGCGGGTCTGCGCGGAGGTCGGCGTCCCGCACGTCCTGGTCAACAACGCCGGGATCAACCGGATCGGCCCGACGGAGGCGATGTCCGACGAGGACTGGCAGGCCGTCCTCGACGTCAACCTGACGGGCGTCTTCCGGATGTGCCGGGCGGTGGGGGCGCGGATGCTCGACGAGGGCCGCGGCTCGATCGTCAACATCGCCTCGATCATCGGCACCGGCGCCGGGATGCCGTGGCGCGGGCCCTACGGGGCCAGCAAGGCCGGCGTGGTCGGCCTGACCCAGGTGCTCGGCGCCGAGTGGATGGGCCGCGGCGTGCGCGTCAACGCGCTCCTGCCCGGGCCGGTCATGACCGACATGGTCCGCGGCATGATCGAGCGCGGCGCGGTCTCCGAACGCAACGTCGTCGACCGCACCCCCGCGGGCCGCTTCGGCGCCGTCGACGACGTCGCCGACGCGGTGCTGCTGCTCGCCGCCGACGAGTCGGCGTTCATCACGGGCCAGGCGATCGCGGTCGACGGGGGCTACACCCAGTGGGCGGCGTCGCACGAGGCGTCGCGCCCGTTCGGCGGCTGACGCCCCTCAGTGCACCAGCAGCTTGAGCCCGATCAGGGCCACGCCGAGCACGACGTTGATGCCGATCGTGAGCGTGGTGCCACGGCGGCCGAGGCCGGCCAGGCGGGAGATCGCGACGCCCCATGCGACCAGCTCGACGACGCAGATGCCGACCCCGATCCAGCG
>CAIQOY010000265.1 GCA_903873565.1 uncultured Actinomycetes bacterium | reverse complement strand
GGCTGGATCGCCAACCTCGCGACGGGCCGCGGCGCCTCCTACAACGCGGGCGCCCAGTTCACGGCGGCGAGCACGGTCAAGCTGCCGATCCTGATCACGGCGCTGATGCGCACGAAGGCGGACCTCCCCGACACCGCCCTGTGGGGGCCGGTCCAGCAGATGATCCGCTCGTCGTCGAACGACGCCGCCAACCAGGTCCTCACGATGATCGGCGGCTCCACCGCCGGCGGCGGCGCGATGGCGACGCGCGTGGCGCGCTCGCTCGGCGCCACCCGCACGGACGTGGCCGCCGGCTACCTGCCGGGCCAGGACCGCCGCGCGCCCCCGAACGCGGTCGTCGACCAGCCCGAGCTGCCCTGCTGCAAGCACACCACCGCGCACGACATGGGGGTCCTGATGCAGGCCGTGGTCGAGGCCGCGGCGGGCCGCGGCAAGGCGCGCCGCATGGGCCTCACGGGCCGCGACGCCCGCGTCGCCCTGTGGCTCCTGTCCCACACCTCGTACCGCGGCCTGATCGACCCGTGGACGCCGTGGGTGACCGCGCACAAGATCGGCTTCGTCGATCGCGCCTGGCACGACGTCGGCGCCGTCTTCACGCCGGAGGGCACGCTGATCGTGTCGGTCCTGACCGACAACCCGGGCGGGGCGTCGGAGTCGGCGGGCGCCGCCTACGGCCAGCGCCTCCTGACCCTCGCCAAGGCGGGCCTGAACGCCCCGAAGGCCGAGCCCGCGCCGAAGCCCGACCCGCCGTCCGTGCCGGACCCGCTCGACCCCTTCCGCCCCTAGATACCCTTCGGCGGTGAGCGCGACCGCCCACCCGGGCCTGACCACGGCCGAGGTCGAGGCGCGCCGGCGCGTCCTCGGCGACCCCGCGCCGCCCCCGACCAGCCTGCCCGTGCGCGCGATCCTGCGCCGCAACGTCTTCACGCTGATCAACGCGATCACGCTCGGGTTCCTCGTCCTGATCGTGGTCGCGGGCGCCTGGGAGGACGCGCTCTTCGCCCTGATCATCGTGATCAACTCGCTGATCGGGATCGTGCAGGAGCTGCGCGCCAAGCGCACGCTCGACCGCCTCGCCCTGCTCGTGGCCCCGCACGCCACCGTGCGCCGTGACGGCGCCACCCGGTCCGTCCTCGCCGACGAGGTCGTGCCCGACGACGTCGTCGAGCTGCAGCCCGGCGACCAGGTCGTCGCCGACGGCGAGGTCGTCGAGGCCCGCGGCCTCGCGCTCGACGAGTCGATCCTGACCGGAGAGTCCGACCACGTGGCCCGCGGCGTCGGCGACCGCATCCTCTCGGGCGCGTACTGCGCGTCGGGCGCGGGCGCCTACCGCGTGACCGCGGTCGGCGGCGAGGCCTACGCGAGCCGCCTGACCGCGCAGGCGCGGCGCAACACCGACGAGCGCTCGCCGCTCCAGCTCGACATCGACCGGCTCCTGCGCGTGCTCCTGCTCCTGATGGTGCCGCTCTCGGCGGCCCTGATCCTCGCCTTCCGCTACCACGACACCCCGTTCCGGCAGGCCGCGGAGACGGCGACGGCGGGCCTGATCAGCGTCGTCCCCGAGGGCCTGATCCTGCTCACCAGCCTCACCTTCGCGCTCGGCGCGGTCAAGCTCAGCCGCGGCGGCGCGCTCGTGCAGCGCCTCAACGCGGTCGAGTCGCTGGCCGGCGTCGACACGATCTGCGTCGACAAGACGGGCACCCTCACCGACGGCACGCTCGCCCTGCAGGCCGTCGTGCCCGCTCCGGGCGTCGACGAGGCCGCCGTGCGCGCGCTGCTCGGGCGGCTGGCCTCGAGCGCGGAGGTGCGCTCCGGCTCGACCGACGCGATCGCCCGCGAGATCCCCACCGCCCCGGAGCCCGTCCTCGCGGAGCTGCCCTTCTCGTCGGTCTGGAAGTGGTCGGGCGTCGCCCTCGCCGACGGCGCGATCGCGCTCGGCGCGCCGGAGATGCTCGGGCCGGGACCGCTCGCCGCCCAGGTCGAGCACCACCAGGCCCAGCGCGGGCGCGTGCTCGTGGTCGGCCGCGCGGCGTCCCTGCCGCCGATCCCCGACGAGGGCGACCCGGACGCGCAGCCGCGCCCCGTCGGCTTCGAGCCGCTCGGCATCGTCGTGCTCGAGGAGCGGATGCGCCCCGACGCCGCCGAGGTCGTCGCCTTCTTCCGTCGCGAGGGCGTCGACCTGAAGGTGATCTCGGGCGACGCGCCCCGGACCATCGAGGCGGTCGCGCGGGCCGCCGGCCTCGCCGACACCCGCGCCGTCTCCGGGCCGGACCTCCCGACGCACGACCTGGAGGCGCTCGCCGACGTCGCCGAGTCGGCCAGCGTCTTCGGGCGCATCACGCCCGAGCAGAAGCGCGAGCTCGTCGACGCCCTGCGACGGCGCGGGCGCTACGTGGCGATGATCGGCGACGGCGTCAACGACGTGCCCGCGATGAAGCTGGCGCGCATCTCCGTGGCGCTCGGCTCGGGGTCGCAGATCGCCAAGGGCGTCTCCGACATCGTCCTGATCGACGGCGCCTTCTCGTCGTTGCCCGCGGGCGTGGCCGAGGGCCGGCGGATCCTCGCCAACATCCGCCGGGTGGCGAAGCTGTTCGTGGTCAAGAGCGCCTTCGCCTCCACCCTGATCCTCACGATCGGCCTGTCGGGCGCCGCCTACCCCCTGCTCCCGCGCCACCTCTCGCTCGCCGGCGCCTTCACCGTGGGCATCCCCGCCTTCGTGCTGGCGCTGGCCCCCTCGATCGGCCGCCCCTCGCAGGTGCCGTTCCTGCGCGACCTCCTGCGCTTCAGCGTGCCCGGCGGCGTGGTGTCGGCGATCGGCGTGATGGCCGCCTACGGCATCACCCGCTCGCTCCCCGACCGCACGCTCGAGGACGCCCGCTCGGCGGCCCTCCTGGTCCTGATCCTGGTCGGGATCTACCTGATCCTGCTGCTCGAGGACGAGGCCGTCGAGCAGTCGCAGGTGCGCGCCTGGGGCGTCGGCGTCCTGATGGCCGTGCTGCTCGGCGGGCTGACGTTGGCCTACGCCCTGCCGTTCATGCGCGACTTCTTCCTGATCACACCGCCCGACCTCGCCGAGTGGGTGGTGGTCCTGGGCAGCGTCGGCATCTCGATCGGCGTCCTCGGCGCGCTCGGCTTCCGGGCGCCCCTGTTCGTGCGCGTGCTCGCGCGCACGTTCTTCCAGAAGCGCCCGCCGATCGGCTAGGGCGTGGAGACGGGCGCCGGCGACTGGCCGTCGCCCTGCCCGCCGCCCTGCCCGCGCCCGCGGCCGCCGCGGCGGCGCCGGCGGCG
>CAIQOY010000264.1 GCA_903873565.1 uncultured Actinomycetes bacterium | reverse complement strand
CGGCGGCGCGCAGGCCGCCGACGGCACGCGCGCCGGCGAGCCGCGGCGGCTCTACGTCGCCGGCATCGCCGCCGTCGCCAAGGGCTACCCGATCGTGGGCGGCCGGATCGGCGCCGAGGACCTGTCCGGGCGCCCCCTCGCGGTGCGCTGGGCACGGGGCGAGCACCGCCGCACCCGCCCGCGCGGCGTCTTCTACCTCCCCCAGGACGGGCTGCCGCGGCACTTCGTGCTCGTCGTGCGCGGCGGCACCGTCAAGGGGCGCCCGGCCCGGGGGGCCTTCCGGGCGATCGTCTCGCGCGAGCTGGGCCGCAACTCGATCGCCTTCGTCAGCGTCGTCTCCAGCGTCCACGTCGGCATCTACCGCGCGATGCTGCCCGCCGGGCCGCACAACCGGCGGATCCGCGCCCGCGCGGCGGCGCGCTCGCTGCACGCGCTGCGCCTGCCGGCCGGAATCGAGGTCGGCTATGACGACCAGGTCAACACCCGCATCGCCCGCGGCGCGCGGATCCACGCGAAGGCCCTCGCCTACCGGGGCTACGGGCCCCTCATCGCGCACCTCGTGCAGACGGTGCTCGCCGGCCAGCGTGAGGGCCTCGACGCCGGCGTCCGCGGCGGCACCCCGACGACCCGCGACTGGGCCGACACCGGGGTCGATTGCGCGGAGATGCTGCTCGACCTCGAGAAGGCGATGTCCGAGTGCCTGCTCGGATCGGTGTTCAACGTCCTCGGCGACGCGCACGCGCGCAAGGCCCAGGCGCAGACGCAGGCCGAGCTCGCGGCGATCCAGCAGTCGCTCGCGAACCTCTCCAGCCAGGTCGCCGACCTGCAGACCGCGGTCTCCCAGCTGACGACCGACGTCGCGACGGACTTCGCGGTGACGGAGTCGATGATCGAGTCGGTCGCCGTCCAGCAGCAGTACCTGCAGTACGAGGAGATGGCGCAGGCGTCCACCGCCTACGCACCGGAGGTGTGCGGCGCCGGCGCGAGCGGCTGCGCCGGCACCGTGATCGGGCGGATCGCGACCGTCGCGGCGTCCGGCTACTGCGACCCCGCCAACCCGACGCCCGCGGGCACCCCCTGCGCCAACCCGGCCGTGGCGAACGCCGCCGCCCAGAGCCTCTACCAGGACCTCGTCCTCGACGTCCCTGGCGCCGTCAACCCGGCGGCGACGGGCAGCCCGATCGCGGGCGGCGCCCCCGGCGCGTTCTTCGCGTCCCTGACCCGCACCGGCGGCGGCGCGGTCGGCACGCTGCCGCAGGCCTGGCGTGCGCTGCGCCTCCAGCAGGCCTCGGGCTCGCTCGGATCGCAGCCGCCGGGTCCCGGCGCCTTCCTGGCCTCCGGCCAGGGCACCAGCCTCTACACCCCCGAGATGTCGACCGCGTTCCGGACGGTCAACGACTACTGGACCAACCAGTTCCTGATCACCGGCCTCCTGTCCCTATCCTGGAACCAGTGGGTCGGCGGGCTGCCGCTCGACTGGCTCGGCGTCGGCGCCTACGGCCCGGCCCAGATGGGGATCACCCCGCTCGGCCTGGCCCCCGCCGACGCCACGGCCTACGCCGCGCAGCTGTCCGCCGGCAGCGGCATCACCGCCAACTACCGGACGCTGCTGCAGCAGACCCCCATGGTGGTCCCGCCGGGCACCGTGATCGACCCGACCACGAGCCTGATCTGGGGGACGGCCCTCACGGCGGCGCCGGGCTGCGCGACCGCGACGCGCGACTCGACCGGGGCCGACCCCTGCGCGCAGGGCGGCGGGCTGCCCGTGTCGAGCGGCCCCGGCAGCAGCGCCAACTGCCTGCAGCTCTACCTCAAGAGCGGCGCCTGCCCCTACAACGGCACGATGACCGCGCCGACGGCGGCCCAGCAGGCGCTCATCGCCACCACCGGCCCGCAGGTCCAGCCGCTGTTCACGAGCGCGCTCCAGTACCAGCTGCTCTACGGCGGCGGCTCCTACGGCGCCGGCGGGCAGCAGGCGGAGGTGAACGGGCAGTACCCCGGCTTCATCGCCTGCGCGACCGCCACGATCGGGACGCAGACGCCCGCCGGCGGCGCCGCCGCCCCGTACCGCGCCTGCCGGGCCACGGTCCCGAGCACCGCCGGCAGCGGACCGGGCGGGATCCCCGCCCCCGCGCCCGGCGCCAGCTTCCTGTGGACCGGCATCAACTCCGACCTGCAGCGCGTGACGCAGATCTGGTACCAGCTGTGGGGCGGGCCCGGCGGCACGGCGACGCTCCCCGGGGGGCCCGCGCTCTCGTTCTTCTTCAGCGGGCCGCTGCTCGACTGGGAGGTCCCTGCGGTCTCCTTCTCCGGCGCGCCGAGCGGCGGCACGCCGTTCTGGCGGGACGCGGCCTACCAGGCCGGCCAGAGCCCGGCCCTCGGGGCGCTCGGGGGCTCCGGGTCCGGGCTCCTCGCGCAGCTGAACGCGCAGTCCGATCCGGCCGACCTCGGCGCGATCACGAGCCCTGCCGCCTTCCCCGCGGACTTCGGCATGTGGGCCAAGAGCAACCGCGACAGCGCGAGCCAGGCGACCGTCCTCGGCGCGGGCGGGACCTGCCAGGGCAGCTGCGGCGGGTCGACGGCCCCCGTGGTGATGAACGCCCCCCTGACGCCCCTTGCCGGGGGCAAGGGCACGGCCCAGCTGTTCGCCTACCCGGCCCAGAACGCAGCCTCGACCCAGGCCGCGCAGGTCTTCGCCGGGGGGCAGTGCGAGCCCCCGTGGCCGTTCCCGGTCGCGATGTTCAGCGGCCCGATCAGCCCGCGGACGAACAACTTCTGGCTGGACGACTGCTGACGGCGGTGCCGGCGACGCGGCTGGCCGCCCGCGCTCGCATGCCCGCGCCCGACGAGGCGGGAGAGCTCGGGCGCATGCTCAGCGCGCTCTGGGCGTGACTGCGCGCGCGCCACGCGTGTGCCCGATGCGGAGCGGCGCGCATCTTCGGCTATCCGCACGTCAGCGCCGTGCGCGGGTGGCCGGGGCTGCGGGAGATCCGACCACGCGCCGGCCACAGCCCGTGGCGCGTCCTCTGCCGGCGGCACCCCGACGGGCTCGCGCTCCTCGCTCTCGCCCCCCGAGGCGGTTCGCGATCGGCGTGGCTTCCGCCGGGCCTGCGAACTCGCCTCGATCCGCTACCGGGAGGTCGCATAGCATGGGCGCTATAATGAGAGACATGCCAGGGCACCACAAGGTCACTCCCATCCCGATCGACGAGGTGTTCGCCTCGCTCCGAGCCGACAGCCCCGAGTTCCGCGCCGCCGTGGACGAGGGCGCGCTCGCCGGCACCCTCGGACTCGCGCTGCTCCGCTACCGCCTCGCGCACGGCATGACCCAGACCGCGCTCGGCGCGATGCTCGGGATGACGCAGCCGCAGGTCTCGCGCACGGAGGCCGGCGAGCACACACCGGATTTCGCGACGCTGACCCGGATCTGCGACGCCCTCGGCCTCGAGATCGACGTGCGGATCGGCCCGCGCACGGGGACGGCGCGCGCGGAGCCGCGCGCGCGGCGCTCCACGATCGCGGCCACGGCCGGCGAGCAGGTCGCGGTCGAGGTGCGCGAGGCG
>CAIQOY010000263.1 GCA_903873565.1 uncultured Actinomycetes bacterium | reverse complement strand
TCCGACAGGAGCGGCCGCTTGTCCGTGCGCTGCTCGACCGCGCGGGAGAGCTGCGAGAGCGCGATCACGGGCACGTTGAGGTCGCGGGCCAGCGCCTTCAGGGAGCGCGAGATCTGGCTGATCTCCTGGACGCGGTTCTCGACGGTGGGGTCGCCGCTCATCAGCTGCAGGTAGTCGACCATCACGAGGCCGAGGGTGGGCTCCTTGAGCTTGAGCCGCCGGGCCTTGGAGCGGATCTCCATCAGGTTGATGCTGGCGGTGTCGTCGACGTAGATCGGCGCCGCCGTGAGCCGGTTGCAGGCGTCCTGCACGCGGTTCCAGTCGTCGTCCCGGAGGTCGCCGCGGCGCATCCGCATCGAGTCGACGCGGGCCTCCGAGGAGATGAAGCGCTGGGCGATCTCGCCGCGGGACATCTCGAGGCTGAAGATCACCACGGGCACCCCCGCGACCACGCCGAGGTGGCGGGCGATGCCGAGCGCCAGCGACGTCTTGCCCATCGCGGGACGGGCGGCGAGGATGATCAGGTTCGAGTCCTGGAAGCCCGAGGTGATGGTGTCGAGGCCCTTGAGGCCCGAGGGCTGCCCGATCAGGCCGCGGTGCTCGGCGGCGTTCGCCATCCGCTCGACCTCGTCGGAGAGGAGGTCGCTGATCGGGGCGACCTCGCCGGTCGTGCGCTCCTGGGAGATGTCGAAGATCGCGGACTCGGCGCGGTCGAGGATGTCGCGCACGTCGCCCTGGCGGCCGTAGCCGAGCTCGGCGATCTCGAGGCCGGCCGCGGCGACGCGGCGCAGGAGCGCGAGGTCGCGGACGATCTGCGCGTGCGCCTTGGCGTTGGCGGCGACGGTGACGGCGCTGGACAGCCCGAACACGAAGCCGCGCCCGCCGACGTCCTCCAGCTTGCCCATCCGCTCCAGCTCGTCCGACACCGTGACGGCGTCGATCGGCTCGGAGCGGTTGAGCAGCGCCAGGATCGCGCGGTAGACGGTGCCGTGCGCCTCGCGGTAGAAGTCGCCGGGGTCGGTGATGACCTCGGAGACCGTGATCACGGCCTGCTCGTTGAGCAGCATCGCGCCGAGGACGGCCTCCTCGGCGTCGAGGTCCTGCGGCGGGACGTTCGCCTCCGGCGCGGGGGGCATCCCGCGGCCCCGCTACTCGTCCGTCTCGGCGGCCTCGTCGGCCGCGGCCTCGATCTCCTCGACGGCCTCGACCTCCGCCTCGACCTCGGCGACGGCCTCGACCTCGGCCTCGACCTCGGTCGGGGCCTCCTCGAACTCGAAGCCCTCGGCCTGCACGACCTGCGTCTTGACGGCCGCGCGGACGTCGGTGAAGACGTCGATCTCGACGAGGTACGAGCCGATCGCCTTGATCGGCTCCTCGAGGCGGATCTTGCGGCGGTCGACGCGGATCTTGCGGGCGCGCCAGATCTCGTCGGCCAGGTCGGCGGCGGTGACGGAGCCGTAGAGGCGGCCGTCGGGGCCGGAGCGGGCCGGGATGGTGAGCACCGTCTTGGTCAGCGTGGCGGCGATGTCCTGCGCCTGCTCGGCCGTGCGGGCCTCCTGCGCGGCGCGGGTCGCGGCCAGCTTCTCGACCTCGGCGATGCGCGCGGGCGTCGCCTCCTCGGCCAGCTTGCGCGGCACGAGGTAGTTGCGGAGGTAGCCGCGGCTGACGGCGACGACGTCGCCGCGGTGGCCGAGGTGCTCCACGTCGTCGAGCAGGATCGCCTTGCGGGTTGCGGTGCGTGCCATCGTCGTCCTCGTCAGAAGGGGATGTCGTCGTCGGCCGCGGCGCCGCCGCCGGCCCACTGGTCGGGGATGTCGGCCGCCGGCTCGGGGGCCGACGCGGGCGCGCCCCAGTCGCCGCCGCCGGAGGCCTGGCCGCCGCCACCGCCGCCGCCGCCCTCGCGGGGGCCGATGAACTGGACGGAGTCGGCGATGACCTCGACGCGCTCGCGCTTGCCGGAGCCGTCCTTGGCCTCGTACTCGCTCCAGGACAGGCGGCCGTCGACGGCGACCTGGCGGCCCTTGGCGAGGTAGCGCGCGACGTTGTCGGCCTGCGCGCCGAAGGTGGTGACGTTGAAGTAGTTCGGCTCCTCGACCCACTCGCCCGTGTCGCCGCGCTTGCGGCGGTTGTTCACGGCGATGCGGATGGTGCAGACGGAGAGCCCGCTGCCGGTGGAGCGCAGCTCGGGATCGCGGGTGAGGTTCCCGACGAGGATGACCCGGTTGATGTTCGCCATTTCGGTGACCTTTCTGCGGCTGGTTGCCCGTCAGTCGATCCTCGGCGCGCTGCCGTTACGCGGAGCCTACGCATCCGCGCCGGTTCGCGCCGGATCGGCCCTAGGAGCCCGCCGCGGCCTCCGCCTTGCGCGCGGGGCGCGCCTGGTGGACGGCCTTGTGGCGCAGGACCTCGTCGGTGATCGAGAGCACGCGCTGGGCCTCGTCGAGGGTGGCGGGGTCGCAGGTGAAGCGGATCACCCAGTAGTCCCCCTCCTCGCGCTTGCGGATCGGGAACTGCAGCTTGCGCCGGCCCCACGGATCGATCGCGTCCCAGGTGCCGCCGCCGCCGAGGATGATGTCGCGCACGCGGTGCACGACCTCCTCCTGGCGCGCCTCGTCCACCTCGGGATCGAGGATCAGCATGAACTCGTAGGCGGTCACGGGTCTGGTCGGCCTTTCCGTCAGGGTCGCGAGCGGGCGCACGGGCGCCGCCGCGAGCGGGAATGTAGCAGCGACGGGGAGCCGGGGCGACGGGCACCCGGCGGGGCGCTACGCTAGCGCCCATGCGCCAGCGCACCATCGTCTCGGCCGCCGTCGCGGGTTCCGCGATCGCGATCGCCGCCGGGGTGGCGGCCGTGCCGCGCGCCTGGCGCCGGCTGCGCCGCCGGGGCGGCGGCGACGCGGTCGTCGACGACCCCTTCGCGGGGCCCTACGGCGACCCCGAGGCGGCCTGGGACCCGGCCGCGAACGCGGCGCTGCGCGACGAGCTCAAGGAGCGCGTGGCCGACGTGCAGCGCGAGCCGGAGGCGCCCGTCGCCGAGCCCGTCGAGCCCGACCTGATCGTCGAGGGCGTGCCGGGCGCCGACCCGGGGCTCGAGGCCGCCCGCGCGCGGCTGCGCGAGCGCGCCGAGCGCGCCCGCGACGGCTTCCGGGGCTAGCCCGCGGCGAGCCGGCCGAGCGGCCCGGCCAGGACGTCCCAGACCCCGGCCGGCGTGGCCGAGCCGCAGCCCGCGGCCGCGGCCAGCATCGCGGTGGCCCGGAGCGCGTCGGCGAGGCCCTCGCCGTCGACGAGGTGGTCCGCGACGCGGGCGGGCGGGGTCGTGACCGGCACGGCGATCTGGTGCAGGACGGCGCCGCGGCGGCGGCGCTGGGCCAGCCCGACCAGCTTGCGGCCGTCGTCGAGGACGACCTCGTACGGCGAGATCCCGGCCCAGCAGGCGCGCCGCGCGGCGGCCCGCCGCGCCGCGGGCATCGCGCGGGCCTCGGCCACGTCGACCAGCCGGCAGTCCACGCCGAGCCCGGCGAGGGCGTCGCGGACGGCCTCCCCGACCGGGCGGTAGGCCTCGGTCACGTCCTCGGGGGCGAGCGCGTGCCCGGCGGGCACGGCGAGGTCGACGAGCAGGGTGCCCGCGTCGCAGAGGACGGCGCCCCCGCCCGTGCCGCGGCGCACGGCCGGGATCCCGGGCCGGGCGTCCTCGAGCGGCTGGGCCGAGCCGAGGACGAGCGCCGCGGGCTCGACCACACAGGCGGCGAGGCCCGTGGCGCCGGCCTGCGCGGCCTCGAGCAGGGCCGGGCCGACGGCGACGTAGGCGTCGGCGTCGAGCCGGCGCAGCGGCTCCGTCACGCGCGCCGCCCGGCGAGGCGCCCGACCGCGGCCATCAGCTCCTCGATCCGCTCCTCCTCGGTGCCGGGGCCGTGGCCGCCGACCACGCAGTGGCGCACGTGCTCGTTGAGCACGCCGAGCGCGACCCGGTCGAGCGCGGCGCGGGCGGCCGCGATCTGCGTCAGCACGTCGATGCAGTAGCGGTCCTCCTCGACCATCCGCGCGACGCCGCGCACCTGGCCCTCGGCGCGCGAGAGGCGCGCCAAGAGCTCGTCCTTGGTGGCGGCGTAGCCGCCCGTGGCGGTGGTGTCCATGCCCGCAGCCTAACATACCCCCCGGGGGTATGGTACGGTGCGTGGACGATGACCACCGAGGCCCCCACGCGCGAGCACGTCGACCTGGCCCTCGAGGGCCTGCACTGCGCCGCCTGCGTGGGCCGCACCGAGCAGGCGCTCGCCGCCGTGCCCGGCGTCGAGCGCGCCACCGTCAACCTCGCCACCGAGCGCGCCGCCGTCGACTTCGACCCCGCGCGGGCCTCCGTGCCCCAGCTCGTGCGCGCCGTCGCCGAGGCCGGCTACGGGGCCGAGCCCATCGCGGGCGCCCGGCCCCGGCCCGCGGGCCGCGACCCGCTCGTGCCGCGCATGGCCGTGGCCGTCGCCCTGTCGGTGCCGGTGGTGCTGCTGTCGATGGTCCCGGCGCTGCAGTTCCCCGGCTGGGGCTGGCTGGCCGGCGCGCTGGCCACGCCCGTGGCGCTGTGGTGCGCGTGGCCCTTCCACCGCGCCGCCTGGGCCGCCCTGCGCCACCGCACGGCCTCCATGGACACCCTCATCTCGCTCGGCGTCCTCGCCGCCTGGACCTCGTCCGTCGTCGCCCTGGTCGCCACCGACGCGGCCTCGATGCCGATGCACATGTCGCTCACCGCCCGCGGCGAGGCGGGCGCCCTCACCTTCGAGGTGGCGGCCGTGGTCACGGCGCTGCTCCTCGTCGGGCGCGTCCTCGAGCTGCGCGCGCGCCGGCGCGCCGGCGACGCGGTGCGCGCCCTCGGCGAGCTGTCCGCGCCCGACGCCGTCCTCGTCCGCGCCGACGGCGACGTGGTGGTGCCGGCGGCCGCGCTCGCGGTCGGCGACCGCATCCGCGTCCGCCCCGGCGAGCGGGTCGCCATCGACGGCCGCGTCGTCGATGGCGCCTCCAGCCTCGACCAGGCGCTCCTGACCGGCGAGAGCGCGCCCGTCGACGTCGGCCCCGGCGACGAGGTGCCCGGCGGCGCCCTCAACACGACCGGCACGCTGGTGGTCGAGGCCCTGCGCGTCGGCGCCGACTCGGCCGCCGCCCGCATCGGCCGCCTCGTCGAGCAGGCCCAGACCGAGAAGGCCTCCGCCCAGCGCCTCGCGGACCGCATCGCGGGCGTGTTCGTGCCGATCGTGCTCGTGATCGCCGCCGCCACCGCCGCGGTCTGGCTGGCCACCGGGGCGTCGTGGTCGGAGGCGCTCGCCCCCGCCGTCGCCGTCCTCGTCGTCGCCTGCCCCTGCGCCCTCGGCCTCGCGGTCCCGGCGGCCCTGCTCGTGGCCACGGGCCGCGGCGCCCAGCTCGGCATCCTGCTGCGCGGCGCCCCCTCGCTCGAGCGGGCCGAGCGCGTCGACGCGGTCGTCCTCGACAAGACCGGCACCGTCACCGAGGGCCGGATGGCGCTCGCCGCCGTCCACCCCGCCCCCGGCGAGGACCCCGACGCCGCCCTGCGCCTCGCCGCGGCCGTCGAGCGCGGCTCGGAGCACCCCGTCGGCCGCGCCATCGCCGCCGCGGTCGCCGACGCCCCCGCGG
>CAIQOY010000262.1 GCA_903873565.1 uncultured Actinomycetes bacterium | reverse complement strand
GCATGTCGAGCAGCACGGCCTCCTCCTGCTGGAAGGAGCAGGCGAGCGCGATCGACGGGTGGAAGGCCTCGACGGCGGCGCGGACGAGCTCGTCCGCGCTCATCGCCTCGGCGGCGGCGGGGTCGATCGGGGTGGATGTCGGGTCGGCCATGGTGCGGCGCGGGGCGGGTTCACGCCCCGACGGCGCGTAAGCATACCTTATGGATCGCAAAAGTCCTTCTTATAACTGATCGTTATCGCCGGCCCCCGCGTCCTATTCGTGACCCCCAGCGGTCCGGCTATGGTGCGGCGGCCGTGAGCGCCTTCCCCCGCTACGCCGACCTCTCGATGCGGCTCTCCGACGAGCCCGACCCCGCCTGGCGCGTGCACCAGCTCGCCACGGACCGCGTCGCGGCCGGCGAGGACATCATCGTGCTGTCGATCGGCGAGCCCGACGCGCCGCCGCCGCCCGCCGTCCTCGCGGAGATCGAGGCCTCGATCGCGCGCGGGCGCACCCGCTACGCCGCGGCCCGCGGCGAGGACGCGGTGGTCCACGCGATCTGCGCCTACGCCGCGCGCGACGCGGGCCGGCCGATCACGCCCGACATGGTCAACTTCTTCCCCGGCGCGCAGACCGCGATGTTCGGGATGCTGATGACGCTGGTCGGGCCCGGCGACCGGCTGATCCTGCCCGAGCCCTTCTACGCGCCCTACACCCAGGTGCTGCGCGCGAGCGGCGTCGCAGTCGACCACGTGCCGCTGCGCCCGGAGGACGGCTTCCACCCGCGCGTCGAGGAGATCCGCGCCGCCGTCCGGCCCGAGACCCGCGCGGTCGTGCTGACCCACCCCCACAACCCGACGGGGGCGATGCTGGGGAAGGACGAGCTCGCGGCCATCGCCGCGGTCTGCCGCGACCACGACCTGTGGCTGGTGGCCGACGAGGTCTACGGCGAGTTCGCCTACGGCGGGGAGTACACGAGCATCCTCGCCCTCGAGGGCTTCGAGGACCGGGTCGTCTCGCTCGGGACGCTGTCGAAGTCGTACGCGATGACGGGCTTCCGGCACGGCTGGTCGATCGCGCCGCCCGCGCTCGCCGCCCGCGCCGGGGTCCTGCTCGAGGCGATGCTGTTCGGCTGCGTCCAGTTCATCCAGGACGCGGGCGCCGTCGCCCTCGCCGACGGCGGCGCCTTCCCGCGCGCCGAGCGCGACAAGTACCTGCGCCGGCTCGACCGGGTGATGGCCGAGCTCGAGGGCTCGACCGCGATCCTGCCGCGCCGGCCCGAGGCCGGGATGTTCGTGATGATCGACATCCGCCCGACCGGGCTCGAGGCCGAGGACTTCGCCCTGCGCCTGCTCGACGCCGAGCGGGTGTCCGTCCTGCCGACCCACACCTTCGGCCCCTCCGGCGCGGGCCACGTGCGCATCTCGCTCGGCATGGACGACGAGCTGCTCGTCGAGGCGGCGCGCCGGATCCGGCGCTTCGCCGACGCGCTCGCCTAGCCAGGCAGCCCCGCGCCGGGTACCGTGACGGCCCGATGGACGTCCGCGACGGCACCACGCTCGACAACTGGCTGACCGACCCCTACCCGCGGCGGTCCTTCCAGCGCGTGCGCGAGTTCGCGCCGACCGCCCGGATCGCCAACGACACGCACCCGCCGCGGATCCTCGAGCACGACCCGCGCGAGATCGAGCACGTCGAGTTCGAGGGCCTGGACGGCGCGGCCGTGACCGTGGCCGACCAGCTGGCGCGCTCGCAGGCCGAGGGCCTGTGCGTGCTCAAGGACGGGCGGATCGCCTACGAGCGCTACTTCAACGGCATGACCGAGCGCACGCCGCACCTCCTGATGAGCGTCTCGAAGTCGTGGTGCTGCGCTCTCCTCGGCGTGCAGGTCGGCAAGGGCCTGCTCCGCCGCTCCGACCTCGTCACGGACATCGTCCCCGACATGGCCGGCACCAGCCTCAACGGCGCCACCGTGGCCCACGTCGTCGACATGACCGCCGGCACCGAGTTCGTCGAGGACTACGACCTCTACGCCGACCCCGACGCCGACAACCCGCTGCTCGAGTACGAGCGCCACACGAGCTACCGGCGCCTCGGCGACCGCGAGCCGATCGGCGCGCTCGGGCACTTCCGCACGTACCCGACCGCCTACGAGCACGGCGCCTGGTTCGACTACCGCTCGCCCCTCACCAACATCCAGGCGCACATGGTCGAGGCGGTCACCGGCCGCCGCTTCCACGAGGTCCTCTCCGAGGAGCTGTGGGGGCCGCTCGGCCAGGAGTTCGACGCGGACATCATGCTCGACCCGCTCGGCTTCCCGATCGTCGACGGCGGCATGTCCTGCTCCCTGCGCGACCTGGCGCGCCTCGGGCAGGCCTACCTCGACGACGGCCGCGCGGGCGACGCGCAGGTGATCCCCGCCGAGTGGGTGCGCGACACGCGCGAGGGCGACGACGAGTGCGTGCGCCAGTTCCAGGCCAGCCCCACCCTCGACCAGCCCACCAAGGGCGACTGGTCGATGTACCGCAACGCCTTCTGGGTGATCCGCCGCGGCGAGGTCCTCAGCGGCCTCGGCATCCACGGCCAGTACTGCTACGTCGACCGCCCCGCGGGCGTCGTGATCGCGCGGCTGTCGACGTACCCCCTGGCCTGGAACGAGGCCCAGTCGGCCGAGACCATGCGCTCGCTGGCGGCGATCGCCGCGCACCTCGCCTGACCGGGGCCCGTTGACAGGGCGCGCCCGGGCGCGGACGATCCCGGGGACCGCGCACGGGCGAGGAGGAGCGACATGGCGGACGAGGGATACATCGAGCTCGAGCACGGGCGCGTCTGGTACCGGCGCTCGGGCGGCGGCGACCGGCTGCCGATCCTGCTCCTGCACGGCGGGCCCGGCGCGGCCGCCTACTACCTCGAGCCGCTCGAGGAGCGCCTCGCCGAGCACCGGCCCGTCGTGGTCTACGACCAGCTCGGCTGCGGCCGCTCCGACCGGCCCGACGACCCGTCGCTGTGGACCCTCGACCACTTCACCGGCGAGGTCGACCGCATGCGCGAGGCGCTCGGGCTCGACGAGTGCCACCTGCTCGGCCAGTCGTGGGGCGGCTGGCTGTCGATCGACTACCTCTGCCGCGGCACCGAGGGGATCCGCTCCGTGGTGCTCGCCTCGACCTCGGCCTCGATGCCGCTGTTCGGGGAGGAGTGCCGCAAGCTGATGGCGGCCCTGCCCGCCCCGCACGGCGAGGTCCTGCTCGCCGGCGACCGCGACGACCCGCGCTACCCGGACGCGGAGATGGCCTTCTACACGCGCCACCTGTGCCGGCTCGACCCCTGGCCCGAGTGCATGCTCAAGACGGCCGAGTCGCTCGACGGCAACCCCGTCTACAACACGATGAACGGCCCGAACGAGTTCACGCTGGTCGGCAACCTGAGGGACTGGACCCGCGAGGCGGACCTCGACCGGATCGCGATCCCGACGCTGCTCACCTACGGCCGCTACGACGAGCTCGGCGAGCCGTGCGCGAACGGCATCAAGGCCGGCGTCCCGCACGCCGAGATGCGCTGCTTCGAG
>CAIQOY010000261.1 GCA_903873565.1 uncultured Actinomycetes bacterium | reverse complement strand
GTCACCGTGGTGCTCGCCTCGCGGGGCTACCCCGCCTCGTCGGAGAGCGGCGTCCCGATCCTCGGCGTGCCCGAGGCGGGGGCCGAGCGCGACGCGATCGTCTTCCACGCGGGCACCGCTGTCCAGGACGGCGCGCTCGTCACCGCCGGCGGGCGCGTGCTCGCCGTGACCGCGCGGGGCGCGGACCGCGAGGCCGCGATCGCCGCGGCCTACGCGGCCGCCGACCGGATCCGCTTCGACGGCCTGCAGCGCCGCGGCGACATCGGGTCGGACTCGCAGGGCTGACGGCGCCCCCCCGTCACCTGTATGAACGGATCCGTATGATCCGTTCATACGACTGTGCGCCTCCCGTGCTATTCCGCGAGCCCCGCGTGCACGGCGATCGCGCACCCTGAGGGGGCGATGGCGATGACCGAACTGCACCGGCCGAGGCGGATCCTGCGGCAGCCGCGGACGACGCGGCGCGTGACCCTCAACGTCGACGAGGCGCTGCTCGAGGATGCCAAGGAGCTGCTTGGGACCGAGTCGATGACCGAGGCGATCAACGGGGCGCTGGAGGAGTACGTGTGCCTGCAGATGCGCCTGCGGGCCGTCAACCGCGAACTGGCGCTGACGCCGGAGATGCTCGACGAGATACGAAAGCCCCGCACGTTCTGATGCACTTGGTCGACACCTCGGTCTGGGTGTGGGCGCAGCGGTCGTCCGATCTGCGCGAGGAGCTGGCCGACCACGCCGCCGCCGATGCGATCGCCATCTGCCACCCGGTGCTGTTCGAGCTGCTGTTCTCGGCGCGGAATGCGGCCGAGTTCGGCGGCATCCGGGACGAGTACGAGACGTACCCGTTCGTCGCGGTCGACGACGAGGTCTGGCGACGTGCGCTCGACGTCAACGAGGAGATGGCGCGGCAGGGCGGCCTGCACCACCGCCAGGTGCGTCAGCCCGACCTCCTGATCGCGGCCGCCGCCGAGCTCGCCGGCATCCCCGTCCTCCACTACGACGCGGACTACGACCGCATCGCCGCCGTCACCGGCCAGGAGACCCGCTGGGTGCGGCCGCGCGGGAGCCTCTGACCGCGGGCCGGCCCGTCGCGGCCATCCGCAGCGCGGACTAGGCTGCAGGAGGTGATCGCCCGCTACACGCGACCGGAGATGGGCGCCGTCTGGACGGACGAGCGCCGCCTCGGCGCATGGCTGGAGGTCGAGCTCGCCGCCCTCGACGCGCACGCCGCGATCGGCGTGGTGCCGGCCGAGGACGTCGCCGCGATCCGCGCCGGGGCCGCCGTCGACGTGGCGCGCTCGAGGGAGATCGAGGAGCGCACGCACCACGACGTGATCGCCTTCACGGAGACGGTCGCCGAGCAGGTCGGCGAGCCGGCGCGCTGGTTCCACTACGGGCTGACCTCGTCCGACGTGGTCGACACGGGCCTCGCCCTGCAGCTGCGCGACGCGGGCGCGATCCTCCTGCGCGGCGTCGAGGCGGCGCGGGCGGCCGTCCTGGCCCGGGCCCTCGAGCACCGCGCGACGCCCTGCATGGGCCGCACCCACGGGGTGCACGCCGAGCCGACGACCTTCGGGCTCAAGTTGCTCGGCTGGGTCTTCGAGCTCGACCGCGCCCACGCGCGCCTGGCGCGCGCGGTCGACGGCGTCTGCGTCGGCAAGCTGTCCGGCGCGGTCGGCGCCTACGGCAACATCGACCCGCGCGTCGAGGAGCAGGTGCTGGGCGCGCTCGGCCTCGACGTCGAGCCGGCCTCGACGCAGGTCGTGGCGCGCGACCGCCACGCCGAGTTCCTGGCGGCGATCGCGATCACGGGCTCGTCGCTCGACCGCTTCGCGACGGAGCTGCGGCATCTGCAGCGCAGCGAGGTGCGCGAGGCCGAGGAGCCGTTCGGGAAGGGCCAGAAGGGCTCGTCGGCGATGCCGCACAAGAAGAACCCGATCACCTGCGAGCGGATCTCCGGCCTCGCCCGCGTCCTGCGCGGCAACGCCGTCGTCGGCCTCGAGGACGTGCCGCTCTGGCACGAGCGCGACATCTCGCACTCGTCGGCCGAGCGGGTGGTCCTGGCCGACTCGTCGATCCTGCTCGACTACATGCTCGCGAAGTTCACGTGGGTGGTGGAGGGGATGGTCGTGCGCGCGGAGCGCATGCGGCGGAACCTCGACGCCTCGCAGGGACTGCCCTTCTCGGGCCGCGTGCTCCTGGCCCTGGTCGAGGCGGGCCTCAGCCGCGAGGACGCCTACCAGGTGGTGCAGCGCAACGCCCTGCAGGCCTGGGAGACCGGCGAGCACCTGCGCGACCTCGTCCTCGCCGACCCCGAGGCGCAGGGCCTCGACGCGGCGGTGATCGAGAGCGCCTTCTCGCTCGACGAGGTGCTGGCCCGCGCCGAGATCCCGTTCGGGCGGCTGCCGTCGTGAGCGCGGGCCTCGAGGACCGCCTGATCGGCCGCGGCAAGGTCCGCGAGATCTACGACCTCGGCGCCGACGGGCTCCTGCTCGTCGCGAGCGACCGGATCAGCGCCTTCGACGTCGTGATGCCGAACCCGATCCCCGACAAGGGCCGCGTGCTGACGGGGATGACCCTGTTCTGGCTCGAGGCGACGCGGGGGATCGTGCCCAACCACCTCAAGGGCGCCTGGCCGGGCGAGCTGCCGCCCGAGGCCTCG
>CAIQOY010000260.1 GCA_903873565.1 uncultured Actinomycetes bacterium | reverse complement strand
TTCATCGTCGCGACCCTGACCGAGACGGGCCTCGCCGGCGCCATCGTCTGGCTGGCGCTGCTCCTGTGGGTCGCGAGCCGGCTGCGGACGCTCCTGCGCGCCGGCCGCGCCCGCTCCGCCCTGCCCGGCGACGACGGGCTCGTGTTCGCCGCAGCGGCCGGGCTCTCCGCCGGCTTCGCCGCGACCCTCGCCGGGAACATCTTCTACCTGACGATGATCTTCAGCGCCTTCTACCTCGTCCTGCTCCTGATCATCGCGGCCCCCGCCGCGCTCGCTGGCGAACGCGGCGTCGAGCCGGCGCCGGCGGTGGAGCCCGGGGCCGGGGCCGCCCCGGCCCGCTGAGGGATACCCTTCACCCGTGCTCCTCGTCGAGGTCATCGGCTGGGCCGCCCTGGCCCTGCTCGTCTGGACGCACGTCGGCTACCCCCTGCTGGCCTTCGCGTGGTCGCGGATCGCGCCACGGCGGATCGACGCCGCCGACATCGAGCCCCGCGTGGCGCTCGTGATCGCGGCCCACAACGAGGCCGACGTGATCGAGGCCAAGCTCGAGAACGCGCTCGCGCTCGACTACCCCGGCGACCGGCTGCGGATCATCGTGACCTCGGACGCCTCCGACGACGGCACCGACGAGATCGTGGAGCGCTGGGCCAGCCGCGGCGTCGAGCTCGTGCGCGCGGAGCGCGGCGGCAAGGTCAACGCGCAGGACACCGCGGTGCGCGCCCTCGGCGACTGGCCCGACGTGCTCGCCTTCTCCGACGCCAACTGCGCGTGGGAGCCGGACGCGCTGCGCCGCCTCGTGCGGCCCTTCGCCGACGAGCGGGTCGGCTACGCCTGCGGCCGGCTGCGCCTGCGCCAGGCCGATGGCACCAACCGCGAGGGCGCCTACTGGCGCTTCGAGGTGGCCCTGCGCGGCTGGGAGGCCCGGATGGGCTCCGTGACCGGCGGCAACGGCTCGATCTACGCGGTGCGCGGCGGCGACTACCGCTTCGTCGACCCGCGCTTCGGCCACGACCTCTCGTTCCCGTACCGCTTCGTGAAGGACGGGCTGATCGCCACCTACGTCCCCGACGCCGTCGTCTCGGAGAAGCCCTCGACCGACCTCACCGACGAGTTCCGGCGCAAGGTGCGGATGTTCGGGCACTGCTGGCTGATCGTCTTCCACGGGCGCATGTTCTCGCTCGCCAAGATGGGCCCCGTGTACTGGCTGCAGATGGTCTCGCACCGGCTCCTGCGCTACGCGAGCGGGCTCCTCCACCTCGTCCTGCTCGTCGCGAGCGTCGTCCTCGCCCTCGCCGAGGGCGGCGTCTGGTGGGTGATCCTCGGCGCTCAGGTCGCCCTGCTCGGCCTCGCGCTGCTGTCGCGGCTGACCGGGTCGCGCCAGCGGCTGCTCGCGCTCTGCCAGTACTACGTGCTCGTCACGCTGGCCACCCTGATCGCCCTGTATGAGGCGCTGTTCCGCGGCATCGAGCCGGTCTGGGAGCGCGCGGAGGGCACCCGGTGAGGCCCTGGGAGCGCATCGCCAAGCGCGCCCTCGACGTGACGGGCGCCGCAGTCGGCCTCGCCGTGTCCGCGCCCGTGATCGGCGTCGCCGCGCTCCTGATCAAGCAGGAGGACGGCGGCCCCGTGCTGTTCCGGCAGGAGCGGGTCGGGCGGGACGGCGCGCCCTTCGAGGTGCTCAAGCTGCGCACGATGGTGGTGGACGCGGAGTCCCAGGGCGCGGGCTACGCCGTCGACACGGGCGACCCGCGCATCCTCCGGGTCGGCGACATCCTCCGCCGCACCTCGATCGACGAGCTGCCCCAGTTCTGGAACGTGCTGACCGGCGAGATGAGCCTGGTCGGCCCGCGCCCCACCCTGCAGTACCAGGTCGACCAGTACACGGACCGCCAGCGCCGCCGCCTCGAGGTCCAGCCCGGCCTGACCGGCTGGGCGCAGATCCACGGCCGGGCCAGCCTGCCGTGGGCCGAGCGGATCGAGCTCGACGTCTGGTACGTCGAGCACCAGTCGCTGCGGCTCGATCTCGCGATCATGGTGCGCACCGTCGGCACCCTCTTCTCGCGCTCGGGCACCTACAAGGGCCCGCAGGGCGGCTGGCAGGCGGACGGGGGCGGCTCGTGAACGTGCTCCTGACCTGCGTCGGGCTGCGCGTCGACGTCGTGCAGGCGTTCCGCGACGCGGTCGCCCGCGCGGGCGGCGGCCTCGTGGTG
>CAIQOY010000259.1 GCA_903873565.1 uncultured Actinomycetes bacterium | reverse complement strand
CGCACGCGCCGCCGCCCCGCCGCCGCCGGCGGGCGGCCGGCCCCCGGCCGTCGACACGGACCCGCCCGCGCCTCCGCCCGCGAGCGCCCCGTAGCGTTTTCGACTACCCTGCGCCGTGGCCGTGCTAGGCGGGGAGCTTGCGGTTCCCTGTACCGGAAAATCCGCTTAGCCGGGCACAACCCCCTCCCTCGGGGGCGACGAGAGGTACGGGGCTCCCACCCGGAGCGTCGATGGTCAGGTCCCGCGCGATCGGCATTCTTGAACCGTGTCAGGTCCGGAAGGAAGCAGCACTCAGAGAGCCAGCCGGTGCGCCGCGGTCACGCCTGATCGGAGCGACGGGACGGGGAACCGGACCGCCTCCCGCCCACAACGGAGGGTGCACGGCCACCTCAGCTCCCCCCGGGCCAACCGGCCCGGGGGCGGCTGGTAGGCTCACGACGTGTCCGCGCTCTACCGCCGCTACCGCCCGCAGGACCTCGCGCACGTGGTCGGCCAGGGCCACGTCGTGCGCACCCTCTCGAACGCGATCGAGCAGGGCAAGGTGCGCCACGCGTACCTGTTCGCCGGGCCGCGCGGCACGGGCAAGACGTCGATCGCGAAGATCCTCGGCAAGTCCCTCAACTGCCAGGCGGCCGCGGGGCCGACGGTCGCCCCGTGCCTGGAGTGCGAGTCCTGCCGCACGATCCAGGACGGCACCGCCCTCGACGTGCTCGAGCTCGACGCGGCCTCGAACCGCGGCATCGACGACATCCGCGACATCCGCGACCGGGTCGGCCAGCAGCCGGTGCTGGGCCGCTACCGCGTCTACATCCTCGACGAGGCGCACTCGCTCACCACCGACGCGGCCAACGCGCTCCTGAAGACGCTCGAGGAGCCGCCGGAGCACGTCATCTTCATCCTCTGCACGACCGAGCCGCACCGGCTCCCCGACACCGTGCGCGGCCGCTGCCAGTCGTTCTCGTTCCTGCGGCCCACGCCCGACGAGCTCGTCGAGGCCCTGCGCCGCGTGGCCGACGCCGAGGCGATCGGCGCGGACGACGACGCGCTGCGGCTGATCGCGCGCCACGCGGGCGGCTCCTTCCGCGACGCGATCTCGACGCTCGACCAGCTGTCGGCGGCCGGCGACGGCGCGATCGAGGCGGCCTCGGCGCAGGCCATCCTCGGCGTCGTCCCCGACGAGGTGCTGACCGAGCTGATCGGCCACGTGGTGGCCGGTGACGCCGCCGCCGCGCTGACCCTGCTCGACCAGCTGGTCGAGGGCGGCCAGGACCTCGGTCGCCTGATCCGGGACCTCGTCGACCGCCTGCGCCTCGTCCTGCTCGCCATCGAGCTCGGGGCGCCGCCGCGCAGCGCGATGCTCGACCAGGCCGCCGAGGCGGCCGTCCGCGACGCCGCGGCCCGCATGGGCGAGGTCGCGGCCGTGCAGCTGATCGACGGCCTGCTCGACGCCGAGGCCTCCCTGCGGGGCGGCGGCGACGCCCGCCTCGCCCTCGAGATCCTGCTGATCAAGGCCGCGCGGCCGGCCGCCGACCGCTCGCTCGAGGGCGCCCTGCGCCGGATCGAGGCCCTCGAGG
>CAIQOY010000258.1 GCA_903873565.1 uncultured Actinomycetes bacterium | reverse complement strand
CCAGGAGGGACATGGCTTCAGCCGCGCCCACGCCAACGCCGTCGTCCAGTACGCCCGCGGCTCGACCTCGTCGAAGCGCTACGCCGACCTCGACGGCTACCTGGCCGGCCGCGATGCGGCGACGCAGGCCACCGTGCGCCGGATCCTCGCCGTGGTCACGGCGGCCTACCCGCAGCTCGAGCTCGTGATCGCCTGGAACCAGCCCATGCTCAAGGACGCGACGGGCTACGTGTTCGGGGTCTCGGCGCTGAAGGGCCACATCCTGATCGCGCCGTTCGACCCCGCCGCGCTCGAGGCGCTGCGGCCGCGGCTCGAGGGCGATGGCTACGTCGTCAACAAGAAGACCGTGCGGGTGCCGCTCGACTGGGAGGTGGACGAGGCGCTCCTCGTCGACCTCGTCGGGGCCGCGCTCGGCGGCTAGGGCCGTCCGGCCCCCGGCGGATGATCCGCCCTGGACGCCCGGCGCCCGCCGGGCGCTCCGCCCGCCCGACAAGGAGCCCGCGATGAGCGCGAACCCCGTCGACCCGCGACCCGCCAAGGTGCTGATGGTCGCCACATATGCGATCGCCGCCGTCGGTCTCGCGCTCGGGTTCTCGGCCGTGGCCGGCGACGACCCCGACCTCGGCCTGGCCGCGCTCCTCGCCGTCGGCGGCGGCGGCCTCCTCTCGTTCGTCCGCCACGCGCTCTTCCACCGCGCCGACGCCGCCCGCATCGGCTGGACCACCGAGCGCACCAACGCCTTCCAGATCGAGGTCGGCCTCGCCAACCTCGCCTGGGGCGCCTACGCCGTCCTCGCCGTCGTGCTCGGCTGGGGCCTCGCCGCCGAGGCCGCGGGGTTCCTGGTCTTCGGCCTCTACATGGCGGCCGTCGCCGTGTTCGAGGTGCTGAGCGCGGGCGGCGAGAACCGTCGCCCCTGGTCGCAGGTGATCCCGAGCGCCGCCTTCGGGCTGATGCTGCTCACGGTGGGGCTGACGGGGATGAACGCAGCGGCCTAGGGCGCGGACGCCGGATGGCGCCGGCGCCGTATCATCCCCGGAGCACGTCCCCGCCCCCGTAGCTCAGGGGATAGAGCAGCGGTTTCCTAAACCGCGTGTCGGATGTTCGAGTCATCCCGGGGGCATCGCCCGAACGCCTGTAGTGTAGCCAAGAACCGAGCGTCTGAGCGGGATCCAAGCCGAGGGGCCGCCAAGGCCTCGTGCGCATGGATCCGCTCCGATCCGCTGTGGTCCGCAGACCACCGGCAGTAGACCGGCAGTAGAAGTGGCGGACAACGCGACAGAGCCGGCGAGTGCGATCCGAGATGAGCCGCGGATAATCTTTATGACGTGCCTGCGAAACTCTCTGACGCAGAAGCCGTTCAACAGATGATGGCCTTGGGCAATGCGACTCCGCTGGAGCCTTACCCGGGGACCATGAAGCCATGGCGATGCCGCTGCAACGAATGCGGGGCCGAGGTGACGCCAAGGCTGGATGGCGTTCGTCACGGTGGCCAAGGCGCCTGCCGACCGTGCGGACACAAGCGAAGCGCCGCCAAGCGACGTCTTAGCGAGGCTGACGCGATCCGAACGATGAAGGGCATCGGGAAGGCTACGCCGCTGGAGCCATACCCCGGCTCTCAGGTGCCTTGGCGTTGTCAGTGCAATGTATGCGGCCGGGTCGTGACCCCGAGACTCGACGGGGTACGTAACAGGAACTACCTCGCGTGTCGGGCGTGTGCCGTCGTGAAGGGTGCGAACCAGCAACGCCTAGACCCTGACCAGGCGGCGGAGGATATGAGACGCCTTGCTGACGTGACGCCGCTGGAGCCGTACCACGAGGCGCACACGCCGTGGCGATGCCGCTGCAACAAGTGCGGGGCCGAGGTGACCCCTCGGCTCGCGGACATCAGGCGAGGAGTTGGCGCCTGCGCCGCCTGCGGTCATGTCAAGACCGGCCTCAAACGCCGTACGCCCGAGGAGCAGGCCGTCGCGGACATGCAGAGACTCGGAAACGCGACGCCGCTCGAAGCCTATCCGGGGTCGAGAGTCGGGTGGAAGTGCCGGTGCAACGAGTGCAGCGAGGTTATCTACCCGCAACTCGGAAACGTTCGCAGCGGTCAGGGCGCGTGCCTCAGCTGTGCCAAGTACGGGTTCGATACGGCAGCCCCGGCGCTCGTCTATCTCCTCCATCATCGCCGATGGAAGGCGTTCAAGGTCGGAATCGCGGGGACCTCGACGAACAGACTGAAGGACCATGGTCGGGACGGGTGGCGATGCCTCTTCACACTGGAGCTTCCCACCGGCCAGCAAGCCATCAGCGTCGAGGCACGCGTCTTCGAACGGCTAGCTGAGATGGGAGTTCAACGTGGCTATGTCCTCAGGGATCAGATGAGTACCGGAGGGTTCACTGAGACCGTGAGTGACGCCGCTGTCAGTGCAGCGGAGCTTCGTGAGCTGATTGAGACGTACGCGCGCGACGCCGTCTAGGCGACAGAGGTAGACGCCGCCCGCACCCGGAACCGGTAGAGCGACGTGGGGCGATCGCGCCCATCGACGCGCGCCCGCTCAGCACGAACGTCGGCTAGCACCTGCACGGGCGTGCCGGGCGCGATGCCGACCAGCTGACGGACCCCCCGCCGTAGAGCTCGACAACGCACGAGCCACAAACGATCGCAGCTCGGACGCCCTCTGGGAAGCCGTCGCGAGGCGGTAGGAGCTCGGCTTCAGTCAGAAGCCCGCGCAGAAGGACACTCGGAGCTGGGGTTGGCTGGGAGTTGGGAGTGTTGGGTGTCGTGGCCATGCATCGTGTGTACCGGCGCGCACGCTGCTCCGCTCGATCCTCGCTTGGCCTCGCCATGACGACGCCAGGGCGGTGTCAGCAGACCCGCGTCGAGCAGGTCGCGGAGCGTCTCGCCACGGATCACGATCGTCCTACGCATCAAGCCGCCTAACGGCGAGACTGAGTAGCGCGCGGGGAGGCGTGACGGCGAGGCGTGACGGAGTCGGCTACGGTGGTGCGATGGCTGCTGCGGCGATGACGTGCACGGGTGGGCAGCGGGGCTCCGCAGCCACGATCGCGAGGCTCGTGGTCCTCCTGCTCGCGGCGGCGGTCGGCGTCCTCGCCGGGGCCGGTGCGGCCGGCGCGGCCTCGACGGGTCCGGTGGGTCCGCGCATCGTCAACGGCTCCGCCGCGGTGGCGGGGGCGTGGCCGAGCATCGCCTACCTCGGCTTCACCCTGTCCTCCGTGCCGTCGGGCATCGCCGTCGACGCCGCGGGGAACGTCTACACCGCGAACTACACCTCGGGCACGGTCAGCAAGATCACGCCCGGCACGACCGGGACCGTCGACGAGAACTGGATCGAGTCCGATCCGGGGCTCTCGGCCATCGCCATCGACGCCTCCGGCAACGTCTACGTCACGAACGCGGCGGAGGACACCGTCAGCAAGTTCAACGCCGCGGGCGTCGAGATCTGGTCCAAGCAGACGGGTTCGAGTCCGTCGGCCGTTGCGGTCAACTCCGGCACGGGTGACGTCTACACCGCGAACGCCGACGGCGACTCGGTGACCAAGGTCACGTCCGGCGGGAGCGCGAGCCGCTTCGCCACGACCGGCGCAGGGCCCTCGGCGATCGCCGTCGATACCAATGGCGCCGGCCCCTCTGATGACGTCGTCTACGTCGCGAACGCGGATGCGGGCACCGCCATCGCGTTCGACTCCGCCGGGGCCGTGGTGTGGACCGCCGTAACCGGCGCGGGGCCATCCGGCATCGCCATCGACTCCGCGAACAACGCCTACACCGCCAACGCCACCGCGAACTCCGTCACCAAGATCACATCCGCCGGGAGCCCGAGCCTCTTCGCCGCGACCGGTGCGCGGCCCTCCGCCATCGCCATCGACGCCGCGGGCAGCCTCTACACCGCGAACACCGCCGCCAACACCATCACGAAGATCACCTCCGCCGGGGTCGTCAGCACCCCCACCGCGACCGGTGCGGCCCCGGTGGCCATCGTCGTCGGCGCGACGGGCATCGTCTACGCCGCCAACCAGCGGGCGAGCACCGTCACGAGGATCCCCACGACGGGCACCCCGACCGCCGCCTGGGCCGTCATCGCCGAGCGCGGCGCCTCCTGCACCGGCAGCGTGATCGCGCCGGCCGTGATCCTGACGGCCGCGCACTGCACGATGGACGAGCTCGGCATCGCCCCGATCTCCGGCTTCGCGCGCCCGGGCGTGATCGACGCGTACGACACCAGCACCCAGCGGCTCTGGGACATCGCCGACCTCCTGCCGCACCCCGGGTACGACCCGGACACGTTCCGCAACGACGTCGCCCTCGTGGTGCTCGATGCGACCACCGGGGCTCCGGCGATGCCGCTGGTCGCACCGTGGCAGGACGGCCTCGTGGTCGGCGGCGCCCCCGCGGCCATCGCTGGCTGGGGGCTCACCGCCACCGGCGCCAGCTCGCCCCGGTACCTGCGGGATGCCTCGGTCCCGCTGATCTCCGACGCCGCCTGCGCCCGCGACATGCCCGCGGTGCTCCGGCCCTCCCTGGACCCGGTGTCGATGCTCTGCGCCGGCGACCTCCCGGCCGGGATCGACACCTGCCAGGGCGACTCCGGCGGACCCCTGGCCATGACGATCGCCGGCACCCGCACCCTGGTCGGCGACACCAGCTG
>CAIQOY010000257.1 GCA_903873565.1 uncultured Actinomycetes bacterium | reverse complement strand
TCCGTCGACCAGTTCGCCGACGAGCAGCGCGAGGTCAAGCGCGCCGAGCAGGTCCGCGACCTGCGCCAGGCCGCGACGGCCCTCTCCAAGCTCTACGGCGACCGCCTGCGCGAGGCCTTCCTGACCAGCGCGGTTGAGGGCCTCAACCGCGACTACCTCGAGGAGGCCTACGGCGGCGACCTCTACTACGTCGAGGTGATCGACTCCGACGCCGTCGACGCCGAGTCGTTCGGCCTGCAGCCGCTCGCCCTCGGCCCGCTCCCCGAGGGCGTGGCGCGGCGCCTTCTGGCCGGCCGCGCGGTCGAGCTGCCCGCGGCCGCGCTGCCGCCGAGCCTGCGCGCCGACGTCGCCGTCGCCCGCGGCGTCTTCCCGGCCGGGCAGGAGCGGCCCTTCGGCCTGCTCGTCGTCGTGCAGCCCGCCGTCGAGGTGACCTCGCCCGCGGGCACGCTGCGCCGCGCGCTCGTGCCCGCCTTCGCGATCGGCACCGGCGTCGCGATCCTGCTCGCGCTGCTTCTGGGGCTGCGCCTCGTGCGGCCGCTGCGCCGGCTCGCGGCCGCGGCCCGGGCCGTCGCCCGCGGCGACGAGGAGGTCGAGCTCGACATCCAGCGCGCCGACGAGATCGGGATGGTCAACCGCGCCTTCGACGACATGACCCACCGCCTGGCCGAGGCGCGCGACACCGAGCGGCTGTTTTTGATGCGCGTCTCGCACGAGCTGCGCACCCCGCTGACCGCGATCCGCAGCCAGGTCGACGCCCTCGCCGACGGGGTCTTCGACGACGACGAGTCGCAGGCCGCGGCCTACGCGGCGATCACCGCCGAGTCGGCGCGCCTGTCGCGCCTCGTCGGCGACCTGCTCGACCTCGCGCGGCTGCAGGCGCGGCGCTTCGGGCTGGAGGCGGACGAGGTCGACCTCAACGTGCTGCTCGACCAGGTCGTGACCGGCCAGGGCGGGGAGGCGCGCGAGCGCGGGATCGAGATGCACCTGCAGGCCGGTCGGCTGCCCGTCGTGACCGGCGACGGCGACCGCATCCTGCAGATCGTCTCCAACCTCGTGCGCAACGCCGTCCGCTGGACGCCCGACGACGGGCGCATCACCGTCTCGGCGCTGGCCGAGGCCGGACGCGTCTGGATCACCGTCGACGACTCGGGCCCCGGCATCCCGCCGGAGAAGCGGGCCGCGATCTTCCAGGCCTTCTACTCGGAGGACGGGACCGGGACGGGGCTGGGCCTGGCGATCGCGCGCGAGCTCGCGCTCGCGATGGGCGGCAGCGTCGTCGTGGGGGAGTCACCGCACGGCGGCGCCCGCTTCGTGGTGGAGCTGCCGTGCGTGCCCGCGCCGAGCGCGGCGCCCGTGGCGGGCTAGGCGCTGCGCTGCGCGTCGGGTGCTGCGGAGTCGTCGGATAGGGGCACGAGCGCGAACTCCACCCGGTGCCCGACCGCGTGCGCGAAGCGGGCGATCGTCGAGATGCGCGGATCACTCTCGCCCCGCTCCAGCTTGGCCACGGCGGATTGGCTCGTGCCCATCGTCGCGGCGACGTGCGTTTGCGACAGGCCCTGCCGCCGTCGAATTTCGCCGAGCTCCATGAGGAGGAATCGGCGTCGCACCTCGCTGTCGTAGAGGTCGAGGAACCCCGGCCAGCGGGCAGCGCCTTCGGCGATCATCTCGGCGAGAGCATCTGTCTCGGCGTCGTCGTCATCGGTCGACGCGGTGGTCATGTCGTCCCCCTTTCATCTGTTTGAGTAGATATCACTTTACATATACCTAGGTTCCCCGGGCGCGCCATCCGCGCAACCGGTCCTCGGCCAATCGGAGGTGCCCCTGCGGCGTGCGCTGCGACTTCTTGGAGAACGCATGCAGGGCCAGCAGGATGTGGCTCCATCGTCCTTCCGTCGCGAAGATGACTCGGAGATCGGTCGTTCCCTGCGTGCGGACCTCGTACAGGTCCCCGCGCAGATGGCGGGCGGCATTCGTTCCGTTCTCCTCGACGGCTCGCATCGCGCTGGCCAGCCTCGCGTACTCATGGGGTGCGAGCGTCTCGATGAACTCCCGCGTCGGTCGCCGACCGGAGGGAGTGGCGTAGTGCCGCCAGCGCCGCATCGGGACGACCTGAAGCCGCTGTTCCATGGTCGGCACCGTCCCCGCTGGTCCACGCACGCGGCACCGTCGTACCCGCGCAGATCGCGAGCGGCCGTGCGCGGGAATCCGGCGCACGACGCGACGGCCGGACGGGACCACATGCGATCGTCACGGCCCCCCACCGGACTCCCCGGCAACCCCGGACGTGCGGGAGGCGTGGGGCTCCGTGCGGGCCGTGCGCGATGGCTCCGGGCACCGAGTCCGTCCGCGCGGGGTTCGGCGCGATGCGTTCGCCTTCGGCCGCAGGCCATGCGCATCATGGCCCGGCCGACCCGGAACGCTGACGCTGCGCGGCACGATGCCGCGCCCGTACCTGGAGGCCAAACGCATGTCCATCTCCACCCCCACGACCCGCCCGCGGGCCCTCGGCGACCGCCGCGGGCAGGGCACGGTCGAGTACCTCGGCCTCGTCCTCGCCGTCGGCGCGCTGCTCCTCGCGGTCTCCGTCCACGTCAAGGGCGGCGGCGACGGCATCGGCGGCCAGATCTCCAAGTCGATGGAGAAGGCCATCAAGTCGGTGACGGAGGTCTGAGCCCGT
>CAIQOY010000256.1 GCA_903873565.1 uncultured Actinomycetes bacterium | reverse complement strand
CGGCGGGCCCCGGTAGGATGCGCGCGGATGCGCAGCCGCCCGACGCGACGCCGCACGACCCGTGCCCTCCGGGCCGCCGTGCTGGCGGTGATCGCCGTGGCGGCGGCCGCGCCCGCGGCCGCCGCCGACGCGCCGCCGACCCCGACCCAGGAGATGGGCGCGTCGCTGCCGACCATCGCCGACTTCCCCGCGGCGCGGCTCTCCCCGCGCGCCAGCGAGGTCCACGCGAGCGACTCGGAGCGCGCCCCGTACCCGTGCGCCGCCTACGCCGCGCGCGGGATGCCCGGCACCCGCCACTGGGGCGAGTGGAACGCCACCGGCCTCGGCCGTCGCGTGATGGTGCTCGCGTTCTCGTACGGCGACGAGCGCATCGACGCCGTCTGGCGGCAGCTGCGCGACGGCATCGCCGCCTGCCCGCCGACGAGCCGGGTCCGCGCCGACGACGGCACGCGGGCCGTCGCGACGCAGGTGGTCCTCAGCACGGAGCCGGACCGCATCCGCATGGAGATCGTCACGCGCAGCGCCGCCGGCCGCGACCGCGAGGCGGATCGCGCGATCGTCTACCAGCGGGTCGGCGACGCGATCCAGAAGGTGCAGGTCTCGCGCACGGCGCTGACCCCGCGCGACCGCCGCCTGGTGCGCGCGATCGCGCGCGTGGCCGCGGACCGCTACCGCGCGACCCGCGAGCGGCTCGCCGCCGCGGGCGAGCCGGTCCCGGGGGCGGACGCGGCGGTCATCGCCGCCTCCAGCCAGGCCGCCCTCGCCCAGACCCTGGCGGCGATCGAGCCGGGCGCGACGATCAACGTCTCGATCGGCGACTCGATGGTCTCGGGCGAGGCGGGGCGCTGGCGCGGCAACGTCCTCTCCGGGCGCAACGTGGCCCAGATCGACGCCTACGGCGAGAGCGCCTACTGGGACACCGCGACCGGCGAGTCGATCCCCGGCTGCCACCGGTCCAAGGGCAGCGCGATCCACGTGCCCGGCACCGTCGGCGTCAACCTCGCCTGCTCGGGCGCCAAGACCACGAGCGGCTTCGTCCTGCTGGAGTACAAGCCGGGCATCGACGACGGCTACACCGTGCCGGCGCTCGGCGTGCGGCTGCCCGGCCAGCTGACCATGCTCAACCAGGTCGCGCGCCGCGGCCGCGTCAAGACGCTCCTGCTCACGATCGGCGGCAACGACATGGGCTTCGGGCCGATCATGGCCGACTGCATGGCCGCCTTCGCGACCCCCTGGCCCTTCGCCTACCGCTGCAGCGAGTCGGCCGTGATCAGCGGCCGGATGACCGACGCGGCGCTCGCGGAGATCGGGCGCAAGGTGCAGGGCGCGATCGAGCGCGCGCACGCGACCATGCTGGCCGCCGGCTACGCGACGGGGTCGTACGAGCTGATCGTGCAGGGCTACCCGCGCCTGATCGACGTGCCCAACCGCTACCCCGAGACGTACGCCGGCCGCATGTTCGAGGGCGGCTGCCCCCTCTACGACGACGACGTGCGCTACCTCAACGACCGCTTCGCCGGGCTGATGCGGGAGTTCGCGGGAGCGGCGGAGCGCGCGTCGGCCACGACGGGCCAGCCGGTCCGCTGGGTCGACATCACCGAGCTGTTCGCCGGCCGCGAGCTCTGCGCCCGCGACGCGGCCCGCGTCGACACGATCCCGGCGGACCAGATCGTCACCCGGGCCGAGCGGGTGCACATGGTGCGCATCCTGCCGCCGTTCGGGCTCTCCGAGCCGTTCCACCCGAACCAGATCGGCCAGCAGGCGGTCCAGGCCTGCCTGCGCGAGGCGATGGCCAACCCGACCGTGCGGCGGGCGCGCTGCGCGGCCCCGGCGGACTGGTCGCAGGTCGACGCGACGGGCCTGCCGCCGGTCCGCTTCTCCGCCCTGCCCTAGCGGCGCGCCGCGGCCCGGAGGCCCCAGCGGAGACGGAGGGATTCGAACCCTCGATTGAGGTTTACCCCCAATACCCACTTAGCAGGCGGGCGCCTTCAGCCACTCGGCCACGTCTCCGGGTGCGCGCAGGGTACCAGCCGGCCACGAGCGGCCGTCGGGCCCCGCTAGGCGCGCCTCGAACGCGGATTCGGCACGGCGTTGGGTAGCGTTCCCCGGTGTCCGCGGCCCTGCCGACCGATCACGCCCGCCGCAAGTGGCGCGCCGCCTGGCTGAGCGTCGCCCTGACGGCGTCCGCCGTGGCCGCCAAGGGCACGGTGGCGGCGATCACCGGATCGTCGGCCGTCCTCGCCGAGACCGCCCACTCCCTCTCCGACCTCCTCGCCGCGCTGATCGCGCTCGTGGCCGTGCGGGCCGCCGACCGGCCGCCCGACCCGCGCCACCCGTTCGGGCACCAGAAGCTCGAGCACGTCTCCGCGGTCGTCGAGGGCCTCCTGCTGGTCGCGGTCGCAGCGTTCGTCGCGATCCGCGCCGCGCAGTCCTTCGGCGAGCCCGTTGAGCACTCCGGCCTCGGCATCGCCGTGATGCTGGTGTTCGCGGGGCTCAGCTTCGTCGTGGCCCGGCGCGTCGGCCGCGTCGCCCGCGAGTCGCACTCCGCCGCGCTCGAGGCCGACTCCGCCCACATCTCCGCGGACGTCTGGTCGAGCCTCGGCACCGCCGCCGCCCTGATCGTCGTCGCCCTCAGCGGCTGGGCCGAGGCCGACGCGATCGTCGCGATCGGGATCTCGGCCTGGATCGCCGCGACCGGCGGCCGGCTCGCGCTCAACGGGATGCGCGTCCTCGTCGACGAGTCCGTCTCCCAGGACGACCTCGACGCGATCCGGGACGCCCTCGACGAGGCGCGCCCCGACGGCGTCCTCAGCTACCACCGGCTGCGGGCGCGGCGCTCGGGCGCTATGCGCCACGTCGACGTCCACGTCGTCGTCGACCCCGAGATGACGGTGCGCGACTCGCACGCCATCGCCGACCGCATCGAGACCGCCGTCGAGGAGCGGCTGCCGTCCGCGGACGTGGTGGTGCACATCGAGCCGGTCGGGGCCGAGCCCGAGACCGACTCGCGCGTCGAGGGCGGCTAGAGCGCGCCGCCCGCGGCGGGCGGCGCGGTCGGATCGACGCCCCCGCCCCCGGCCTTCGCGGCCTCGCGGGTCAGGTAGTCCTCGACGAGCAGCACGTTGGCGCCTGCGTGCTCGACGATCCTGAGCAGGTCGTTCATCGAGGAGACCTCCTCGACCTGCTCCTTCAGGAACCACTGCATGAACTGCTCGGCCTGGTAGTCGGCCTCGGCGCGGGCCGCGGTGGCCATGGCGGTGATCTGATCGGTCACGCGCCGCTCCTGCTCGAGCGCGAGGCGGATCGGCTCGGCCGGGTCGGCGAACTCGGAGCGCGGCTCGGCGACGCCCGGCAGGTGCGCCTCGCGGTCCGTGTCCATCTGGAACTTGAGCAGCATCATCGCGTGGTTGCGCTCCTCCACCGCCTGCCGGTAGAAGAAGGCGGCGAGCTCGGGCAGCGTCTGCTGCTCGAACCAGGCGGCGACGGCGATGTACTGCTGCGACGCGGAGAACTCGTTGCCGACCTGGGCGGCGAGGAGACGGGTGAAGTCGGAATCGGCCATGCCCTCACCCTAGCCGGTCCGGGCGGCCCGGACCACGGGGGAACCGCCTACGCGGCCCACTCCAGCCCGCCGTCCTCCTCGACGTCGAACCACTGGCGGATCGCCGGGATCCGGCCCGGATCGGTCGGCTCGTCGACGCGGACGTAGTCGACGGGGAGGTAGTCCCGCAGCGGCATCGCGTCCTCGAGCCCGGCGTTCCGCTGCCGCAGGGCGAGGTGCTCCGCGATGGCATCCGTGAAGACGGTCCTGACGTAATCCTCCGACGCCACGAGATCCTCCTGCTCGCGCTGGGTGCGTGGCACGACCATACCGGGCGGGGTCCCCGGAACAGCTGTAGCGAGCCCGCCTCCGCCCCGTCACCGCCTCGACACCCCGCGAGCGCCACGCGGACCGGGTACAGTCGCGCGGTGCGCATCGTCGGGTACATCGTCGGCGGGCTGATCATCCTCTTCGGGCTGACGCCGCTGTTGCTCGGCATCGGCATCGTCGGCTACGTCCGCGACCTGGAGCCGCTCGAGATCCCGCTCAACGGCTTCCAGGCCCCGCCGGAGGCCGTCGCGGTGGTCTCGCCGGAGTTCTCGATCGACGCCGCCGACATCCCGTCGGAGCTCCAGAACGCGCGGCTGATCCTGCAGGTCAGCCCCGCCGAGGGCTCGGGCCCCCTGTTCATCGGCCTCGCCCCGGCGAAGGACCTCCAGCGCTACCTGCGCAACGCGCCGATCGCGACCCTCGAGCCGGTCGACGAGACGCTGCCCATCGACCAGGGCTCCGGCAACGGCGCGAGCAGCGGCTCGGAGGCGGGCCCCGACCCGCAGGTCGTGTTGCGCGGCGTGCAGGACGGCGTCGACGTCGACCTCGTGCTGGAGCCCGGCGGGCGCAAGAAGGTCCCGGCCCCCGCCACCCGCGCGTTCTGGACCAAGACGGTCGAGATCGCCGAGGACGGGCGCATCGAGGTCTCCCCCGCCGACCTCCAGGGCGAGGCCGTGCGCGTCGTCGTGATGCGCCAGGACGGCCGGCCCGGGATCGCCACGGACGCCTCCATCCGCTTCAAGCTGCCGATCGTGATGACCGCGGGCTGGATCCTGCTGGTGGTCGGCCTCGTCTCGGTCGGGATCGGCGCGCTGATCGTCGTCCTGATCGCGGTGCGCGACACGCCGAAGCCCGGCGGCCCCGCCCCGGCGGCG
>CAIQOY010000255.1 GCA_903873565.1 uncultured Actinomycetes bacterium | reverse complement strand
GTGCGGGTGCCCTCGCCGTCGAGGCCGAAGCGCAGCTCGACCACGCGGCGCTCCTGCTCGTGCAGCTGGTCCAGGGCGTCGGCGAGGTCGCGCGTGACGCTGCCCTCGGTGATGCGCTGGTCGGGGCGGATCGCGTTGGGGTCCTCGACGAGGTCCGCGATGTCCGAGTCGCCGTCGCCGACGCCGACGTCGAGCGACACCGGGTCGTCGACGATGTCGAGCAGCGCGGTGACCTTCTTGAGGCCGAGGCCGGTGGCCTCCGCGAGCTCCTCGGGCGTGGCGGGCCGGCCCAGCTCCTGCCGCAGCCGGCGGTCGGCCTTGCGCAGGCGCTTGAGGTTGTCGACGACGTGGACGGGCAGGCGGATCGTGCGGCCCTGGTCCGCGATGGCGCGGCTGATGGCCTGGCGGATCCACCAGGTGGCGTACGTCGAGAGCTTGAAGCCCTTGCGGTGGTCGAACTTCTCGACCGCGCGCATCAGGCCGACGTTGCCCTCCTGGATCAGGTCGAGGAGCGGCACGCCGGAGGCCTGGCTGTAGGGCCGGGCGATCGACATCACGAGGCGCAGGTTGCGCTCGACCAGCTCCCGCTTGGCGGCCTCGTCGCCGAGGTCCTTGCGGCGGGCGAGCGCGGCCTCCTCGCCGGCGGTGAGCAGGCGCCCATCGCCGATCTGGCGGACGTAGGTGAAGAGCAGGTCGACCTCGGGCGTCTCGTCGAACGAGTCGTCGATCTCGACCTCGTCGGCCGTCGCGGCGTCGTCGAAGACGCTCTCGGGCTCGACCAGCTTGAGGGTGCGCGCGGGGCGCTTGGGGGCGGCGGTGGCGGTCATGGCCCGGGTAGGATTCCGCGCCGCCGGCGCCCCCTCTACCCCCGGGACCGAATCCTGCCGGACTCCTAACAGGTTCCTCACAGGGCTCGGCTCCAGGCCTCGCCGGCGCAACACAACGCCAACATTTGGCGTGGCGGCCGACGCGCTCAGGCGGCGGGCAGGAGCAGGGTCTGCCCGGCCTGGAGGGTGCTGCCCTCGAGGTCGTTCAGCGCGCGGATCTCCCCCAGCCGGTCGCGCGGATCGCCCGCGTACGTGCGGTCGGCGATCTCCCAGAGCGTGTCCCCCGGCTGCACCGTGTAGGCCACGGGCGGCGCGGTGGCGTCGCTCTCGGGCGCCGTGCGCAGCCCGATGGCGATGACGAGGGCGAGGACCGCGAGCAGCAGGCCCAGCGAGCGGATGATGCGGATGTCGAACATATGTTCGGAACTATATCCGAACACGCGTTCGGGTCAAGTAACGATCAGGTCACGGCCGCGAGCCGCTGCAGCACCGCGTCCAGGACCCGCTCGGGCCCGTGGCGCACCACGTCGTCGGCGACCAGCCCCGTGGCGTCCTCGGCCGCCGCGATGGCCCGGCGGGCCCCGTCGTCGTCCAGGTTCTTGGTGTTGAGGGCGATGGCGGCCACGGGCGCCGCCCGGACCGCCCGCACGGCGTCCTCGTAGAGGGCGATCACCTCCGGCAGGGGCGGGATCGGCCGCGAGGTGTAGTCGTCGTTGACCGTCTGGCCCGCGAGGTGCTGCAGGATCAGGACGTCCGGCTGGCAGCCGAGCAGCAGGCCGTGCGTGACGCCGCTGTAGCCGGGGTGCAGGAGCGAGCCCTGGCCCTCGACCCAGAGCAGGTCGCCGCGCTCCGCGCCCATGTCGACGAGCCGCTCGGCCGCGCCCGCGATGTAGTCGGCGATCACGTGGTCGACCGCGATCCCCCAGCCGGTGATCGCGATGCCCGTCTGGCCCGTGGCCACGAACGCGGAGCGCTCCCCGCGGGCGAGGGCGCCGTGGTGCAGCTCGAGGCCGGTCGACATCTTGCCGATCGCGCAGTCCGTGCCCACCGTGTGGGCGACGCGCAGGCCGGGCGGGCGCGAGAGGTCGAAGCGCGGCACGCCGAGGTCGGTCGGGGACGTGCGCAGGTCGCGCAGGCGCACGCCGTACTGCCCGGCCGCCGCCGCGAGGTCGGGATCGTCGGAGAGCAGCGTGTGCAGGCCCGCCTCGACGTCGAGCCCCTGCGACATCGCGTGCAGGAGCGCCTCCCGCCAGGCCGGGGTCAGCCGGCCACCGGACGGCGCCACGCCGATCAGGACCGCGGTGGCGCCGAGCGCGATCGCGGCGTCGACGTCGGCCACGATCGGCACGTCGCGACGCGCGAACGGCACGACCTCGGCGCTGCGCTCCCCCGCCCGCGTGCTGTCGATCACGCAGGCCACGTCGCGATCGCCGAAGCGCAGGACGCCGTGGCCGGTCTTGGCGTCGGACTGGGCCCACAGGCCCTCCGCGAAGATCGCGAGGCGCTCCGTCACCGGGGCTCCACCCCGATGCCCGGACGATCCGAGACCGCGACCACGCCGTCGATGAGGCCGAGGCCCCCGAACGGCCCGTCCTCGATCAGGAGGTGGCCGTCGAGGTCGACGAAGTCGGTCAGGGACGCGATCTGCGCCGCCTGGCCGATGCCGAGCTCCGACTCGATCATGCACCCGATCATGACGTCGAGGCCGTGCGCGCGCGCCGCCCGCGCGAGCGAGAAGCCGCCGCGGATGCCGCCGGTCTTGGCGATCTTGATGTTGACGCCGTCCGCCAGCTCGGCGGCCAGCGGCACGTCGGCCGCGTCCTGGCACGACTCGTCGAGGATCACGGGCAGGCGCCGGTCGAGCGCGCGGTAGGCGCGGTAGGCGTCGAGGTCGTCGCGGTGGAACGGCTGCTCGACGAACTCGATCCCGAGCCGCAGGAGGTCGGGGGTGATCGCGCGCGCGATGTCGATGTCCCAGCCCTCGTTGCCGTCGATCCGGATCGGCCCCGCGAAGCCGGCCCGCACCGCCTCGAGCCGCTCGAGGTCGGCGGCCCCGCCGACCTTGACCTTGAGGATGCGGTAGCCCTGGGCCCGGCGCACCTTGTCGGCGGTGCCCTCCACGCTGTCGATGCCGATCGTGAACGAGGTCGCCGGGCTGACCGGCTCGAGGCCGAGCAGGCGCCAGGTGGGCTGGCCGAGCCGCTTGCCGATCCAGTCGTGCAGCGCCCCGTCGACGGCCATGCGGGTGCCGCCCATCAGGCCCTCGGAGCGCAGGCGCCGCATGACCGCCTCGAGCGCGAACGGGTCGTCGCCGATCAGGGCGGGCACGTCGCGCACGGCCTCGTCGAGCATGGCCGCGGTCGTCTCGCCGTGGTAGTCGACGGGCGCGCCCTCGCCGTAGCCGACGATCCCGTCGTGCTCGACCTCCACGACCAGCGTGGGCTCGTGCGTCGAGACGCCGCGGGCGATCTCGAACGGCTCCGCGAGGACGAGCTCCTGGATCCGGGCGCGCAGCTCCACCTCCGGAACCCTAGGACAGGGGCCACCCTGATCACTCCGCTATCCTCGGGTCGCCCGCCCCCGTAGCTCAGTGGATAGAGCACAGCCCTCCGAAGGCTGGGGTCAGACGTTCAAATCGTCTCGGGGGCACCTCAGGCGACGGCCCGCACGGGCCGTCGCTGCCGCGCCAGGGGGTGCTGCATCAGGTGCAGGCTGGCGAGCCCGCGCCACGGCGCGTAGGGCGCGAGCAGCGCCGCGGTGTCCGCCACCTCGGGCGGGCGCCCGGCGAGCGACCCGGCCAGTTTCATCAGGCCGAGGTCGCCGACCAGCCCCGCGTCGGGCCAGCCCCAGCCCTGCAGGGCGATCACCCCCACGCTCCACGGGCCGACCTGCGCCTCCCGCTGCAGCCGCGCCGCGACCGCGTCGGGCGGGAGCCCGCCGAGCCGCTCGAGGTCGAGCCGCCCGAGCAGGCGCACCATCGCCTCCGCGCGTTTCGGCGCCAGCCCGCAGCCCGTGATGCGGGCCGTCCCGAGGCCCGCGATCTGCGCCCCCGTGGGCGCGCGCCGCAGCCCCGCCCCGGCCTCCGGCGCGGCGAGGCGCAGCACCCGGCGCTCGATCGCCTGCGCCTCCCGGAAGCTGATCAGCTGCCCCGCGAAGGCCCGCAGCGCGGCGTGCGCGGCCGTCCCGGTGCGCAGGGGCCTGAGCCCCGGCCGGCGCCGCAGGAGCGGGCCCAGCAGGGGGTCGCGGCGGTGGGCGCGCAGGAGCGGCGTCGGGTCGTCGTCGAGGGCGAGCTCGAAGCGCAGCCGCGCCCAGGCGCGCTCGGGATCGTCGGCCTCGAGGCGGATCCGCAGCGCCCCGTCCGGGGCCTGGGCCACGCGGGCCACGCCGTCGTCGCCGACGGCGGCCTCGAGCACGCCGTCCGCGTAGCGGCGGGTCACGCGGTCGGGAGCGCGGGCGCTGCCGTCGAGGTCGTAGGGCCCGACGGGTCGCACCTCGATGTCGCGCACGGGCATGCGCGGACGCTATCAGCCGTCGGCGACGGGCAGCTCGGGCGTCGCCTCGCCGGCGAGCGGCAGCACGGGGACGGCCTCGTCGGGCGCGGGCAGCGCCGGCGCCGGGTCGTCCGCCGGGGCGGCCGCCGGGGCCGGGGCCTCGACCGTGACGACGACGGTGACCGTCTCCGGCGCGGGCTCGGGCTCCGGCGGCGGGCCCTGCGGCTCCACGGGGGCGACGGGGTCCGGCATCGCGATGGCGTCGAGCAGGACGTCCGGCTCGGCCGGCGCGACGGGCGCCTCGCCCGGGGCCGCCGGATCCAGCTCCTGCGAGCGGGTCGGCAGGGCCAGCGCGAGCCCGGCGCCGGCGAGGCAGAGCAGGGCGGCGAGCGCGAC
>CAIQOY010000254.1 GCA_903873565.1 uncultured Actinomycetes bacterium | reverse complement strand
GAACCGTGGTTTTCGGGGGGTGGCGTGCGTGCGAAGCGGGGCTTGTGCGTCGTCGGGCAGCCCGTCGTTGCGGTCGGCTGGGGCTTGGGGTAGGCTCCCAGGATGCTTGATGTTTCCTATCCCCATCGAGGAATGCCATGGACACCGACGCGCTGCTCAACCGCCACCTCAAGAACTTCGGCGCCGGCGACATCGACGCGCTCGTCGCCGAATATGCCGACGACGCCATCTTTCTCACGGCCCAGGGCGTGCTCCGCGGGCCCGCGGCGATCCGACCGCTGATCGAGGCGGTGGTCGGGGAGTTCTCGAAGCCCGGCGTGACCTTCGAGCTGATCAGCCGGCAGGTCGCCGGCGATCACGCCTACCTCTGCTGGCGTGCCGAGACCCCCCTGAACAGCTACGCGCTGGGCTCGGACACCATGACCTTCCGCGACGGGCTGATCGTGATGCAGACCGCCGCCGTCGCGGCGACGCCCAAGACCTGAACCGTCATGTCCCAAGAGGCCGAGGCGCGGGTGCGGGCTCTGGAGGCCCGGGTGGCGATACTGGAGCACCAGCTCGGCCGCCAACGCCCGGGCACCTACGACCGGGATGAGTTTCTGGTGCGGGCCTTCGAAGACGCGCCGATCGGGATGGCGCTCGTGGGTCTGGACGAGCGGATCCTCGAGGCCAACGCCTCGCTATGCGCGATGCTGGGCTACGGGCACCGCGAGCTGTTGCAGAAGACGGTGCCGGAGATCACGCACCCCGACGACCTGCTCGTGGAGGCACGGCCGAAGGGCGAGATGAAGGAAGGCCAGTCCCTCTCTTTCGTGGTGGAGAAGCGCTACGTTCGGTCGGATGGTTCGGTGCTGACCGGACGCCTCTCGGTGACCGCCCTCTACGACGAGAGGCTGCAGCCGGCGTACTTCCTCGGCCAGCTCGAGGACGTGACCCGCGAGCGCGACGCGGAGCGCGCGAGGCTCACGCGCGAGGCGCAGTTTCGCACCCTCTTCGACCACGCCCCCGACGCCCTGGTGCTGATCGACGCGCGCGGCGCGGTGCAGAACATCAACGGTCCGGCCCAGCTTCTCTGGCCCGACCTGAACCCCGGCGACCTGCCCCCCGCGGAGCTCTCGCAGGCGAGCGCCGCGCTGCTCGCCGCGTCGCCCACGCTGCCGCCGAGCGACCCGTTCGACATACGGATCGAGACCCGGGACAGCGCCTTCGAGGGGGATGGCCGCGTCGCCCCGCTGCCGCTGCCGGACGGGCGCGGCCTGCTGGTGGCGATCCGCGACGTGACGGCGCGACGGCAGGCGGAGCGGGCGCTGGCGGCCGCGCTGGCGGACGTCTCGCGCACCCTCGAAGAGCGCGAGGTGCTCCTCAAGGAGGTGCACCACCGCGTGAAGAACAACCTGCAGATCGTGTCGAGCCTGCTCGGGATGCAGGCCGACCGGGCCACCGGCGAGACCCAGATCGCCCTGACGGACAGCGTGCAGCGGGTGCGCTCGATGGCGCTGATCCACCAGATGCTCTACAGCGACGGCGACCTCGCGAAGGTGGAGCTCGGGCAGTACGCCCGGAGCCTGGTGGGGCAGATCCGGAGCTCGCTCGGGTCCTCCGCGGAGGTGGCGGTGGAGGCCGATCGCGTGGAGATCTCCGTCGAAAGTGCGATCCCCTGCGGGCTCATCTTGAACGAGCTGGTGACCAACGCGTTGAAGCACGGCAGCTCGGCGGACGGGGTCTGCCGCCTGCGGGTGGAGGTGCGCGGCGAAGCGCAGGCCTTCTCGGTGACCGTCTCCGATCGGGGCAACGGGCTGCCTGCCGACTTCGACAGCCGGCAGCGCCAGTCGCTGGGTCTGCAGGTGATTCGCGCGCTCGTCCGTCAGCTCGGCGCGCGCCTGACCCACCGCAACGAGGGCGGGGCGGTCTTCACGCTGCAGACCGGCGGGTCGGGCGCGGCCTGACGCCGGCGAACCGCCGGATCAGCCCCGCGGCGGCCCGCCGAAGACCTCGATGCCGTCGTACACGCCGTCGACCGGCAGCGCGGCGCCGACCGTGTCGAGCTCGACGGATTCGCCGGGGCCGTGCTCCGTGAGGCGCCAGGAGCCGTCGTCCATGCGGCGGAAGTGCTCGATACGCCGGGCGTCGTGCCGCACGAAGACCACGTGACGGAGGCTCGGGAGCTGGCGGTACAGCCCGAACTTCGCGCCCCGGTCGAAGGCCTCCGTCGAGGGCGACAGCACCTCGACCACCACGCTCGGGTTGGTGATCGCGTCCGGATCCTCGGGTGGGCGCTCCAGGGGCGGACGGACCACGGTGGCGTCGGGGTACGCCGCACGTCCTCCCGGCAGCAGCACGCGCTGCGCGCTGCGCTGCGGACGGCAACGCTTGCCCTGCAGCGAGGCGCCGAGGAGGAAGGACACCTGCTGGATGAGCTGCGCGTGACCCGGCGTGCCGCCGGACATCGCGAACAGCTCGCCGTCGTGGAACTCGTGCCGCCCCTCGGAGGCGGCCTCGATGGCGAGGTAGTCGGCGTAGCTCAAGCGGTGCTTCGGCGCGGCGCTCATCCAGCCCTCCGTGAGAGCGTAACCGCGACCCACGCGCGCGGCGCGCCCGCCCCGCGCACGGCCCGCCGGGTCCAGCGGCTCGGGGGAAGAGAGTTCACCCTGCCGCCGCTGTGCGCCGCGTCCGACGGCTACAGCCTGCACGCGGGGGTGCTCATCGGAGCGCGCGACCGCAAGGGGCTGCGGCAGCTTGCG
>CAIQOY010000253.1 GCA_903873565.1 uncultured Actinomycetes bacterium | reverse complement strand
CGCCTCGCTCGATGGCGATCGGCGCCCACTCCCGCGAGCGCGTCGCGCCCGCCGAGAAGATGGCGACGTCGACGCCGTCGAAGGCCTCGGGCGACACGGCCCGCACGGTCAGGGTCTCGCCCCTGAAGGCGACCTCGGTGCCGGCGCTGCGCTCGGAGGCGAGCAGGACGAGCTCGTCGATCGGGAGGTCGCGCTCCGAGAGCACCTCCAGCATCGTGCGGCCGACGGCGCCGGTGGCGCCGAGGATGGCGACCCTAGCCACGCACCGCCTCCTCCTCGACCGGCTCCTGGTCGAGCTCGAAGGCGGCGTGCAGGGCCTGCACGGCCTTCGGGATCTCGTCCTTCGTGATCATGCAGGAGACCTTGATCGGGGAGGTGGCGATCATGCGCAGGTTGATGCCGAGGTCCGCGAGCGTGCGGAACATCTTGGCGGCGATGCCCGGGTGCGAGCGCATGCCGGCGCCGATCAGGCTGACCTTGCCGAGGTTGTGGTCCTCCTCGACCGTCATGTCGCCGAGCTCGGCCTTGGCGTCCTCGATCGCGTTGCGGGCCGACGACACGTCCTCGGTGGGGACGGAGAACGACAGCTCGGCCACGCCGTGCACGACGTTCTGCAGGATGGTGTCCACGTTGACGTGGTGCCGGGCGACGGCGTCGAACACCGTGGCCGCGGCGCCGGGCCGGTCGGGGATCCCGGTCAGCGTGAACACGACCTCCTTCTCGTTGTGCGTCACGCCGGAGATGATCGCGTCTTCCATGCCTTCCTCTCCTATCCAGGTCCCCTCCTCGTCCGAGAAGGTCGAGCGGGCGTGCACGCGCACGCCGTGGTTGCGGGCCAGCTCCACCGAGCGCAGCATCAGCACCTTCGCGCCCGACGCCGACATCTCGAGCATCTCGTCGTAGGAGATGCGCGGCTGCTTGCGGGCGTCGGGGACGATGCGCGGGTCGGCGCTGTAGACGCCGGCCACGTCCGAGTAGATCTCGCAGGCCGCGCCGAGGGCGGCGGCCAGGGCGACCGCGGTGGCGTCGGAGCCGCCGCGGCCGAGGGTGGTGACGTCCTTGGTCTCGGGCGAGACGCCCTGGAAGCCCGCGACCAGCACGATCTTGCCCTGGTCGAGGGCCTCGACGACGCGGTCGGCGCGGATCTTCGTGATCTTGGCCTTCGTGTGCGCGGCGTCCGTCTCGATGCCGGCCTGCGACCCGGTCAGGGAGACCGCCTCGTACCCGAGGTCGTGGATCGCCATCGCGACCAGGGCGCAGGAGATGCGCTCGCCGGTGGAGAGCAGCATGTCCATCTCGCGGCCGACGGGGTCGGCGGAGACCTGGTTGGCGAGCTCGATCAGGCCGTCCGTGGTCTTGCCCATCGCGGAGACGGTGCCGACCACGCGCGTGCCGCGCTCGCGCATGGCGACCATGCGGCGCGCGACGTTCTTGATCTTGTCGGCGTCGGCGACGGAGGAGCCGCCGAACTTCATCACGACGGTGTCGAAGTCCTGTTCGGGCTGGGCGCTCATCGGACCCGCATGGTTGCAGAGCCCGGGCGGTTCCCGGCGAGGTTCAGGCGTCGATCGCGCGGCGCCCCTCGAGGGCGCGCCCGAGCGTGACCTCGTCGGCGAACTCGAGATCGCCGCCCACCGGCAGGCCGCTGGCCAGCCGCGTGACGCGGGTGTCGGCGCCGATCAGGCCGGCGATGTACGAGGCCGTGGCCTCGCCGGTCATCGTCGGGTTGGTGGCGATGATCACCTCGCGCACGCCCCCCGCGCGGACCCGCTCGACGAGGCGGTCGATGGTGAGGTCCTCGGGGTCGACGCCGTCGAGCGGCGACAGCGCGCCGCCGAGCACGTGGTAGCGCCCCCGGAAGGCGCCGGAGCGCTCGATCGGGTCGACGTCCTGCGGGGCCTCGACCACGCACAGCAGCGACTCGTCGCGGCGGGTGTCGGCGCAGATCGGGCAGAGCCCGTCCTCCGCGAAGCCGAAGCACTCCGGGCAGGGGCGGATCCGCTCGCGCGCCGCGCGCACGGCCTCGGCGAGGGACAGGGCCTCCGTCTCGGGCACGCGCAGGAGGTGCACGGCGAGCCGCTGCGCGGAGCGCCGGCCCACGCCGGGCAGCCGCGTCAGCTCGCGGACGAGCGCCTCGGCGGACGGCGGCAGCACCGCGCCCTAGAACCCCGGCAGGGACAGCCCCTGGGTGAGCGGGCCGAGCCGCTCCTGCTGCATGCGCTCGGCGCTGGCCTTCGCGTCGTTGAGCGCGGCCAGCACGAGGTCCTGGAGCATGTCGGGGTCGTCGGGGTCGATCAGCTTGGGGTCGATCCTGACCGAGCGCCACTCGCCGGCGCCGGTGCAGGTGACGGTGACGAGGCCGTTGCCCGCCTGCCCGGTCACCTCGGCCTCGGCCAGCTCCTGCTGGGCGCGGGCCATGTCGGCCTGCATCTGCTGGAGCTGGCGCATCATCGCCTTCTGGTTCACTCGGGATCCTCCTCGCTGGCGTCGAGCGTCTCCACGAGGGTGCGCACGAACTCCTCCTCGCGGGTGACGGGGTCGACCTCGTCGGTCTGGTCGAGCACGGGCTCCGCGGACGGGGCTCCGGCGTCGGGGGGCGGCGGGGCGGGCGGGCCGTCCTCGGGGAGCGTCTCGAGCACGATCCGCACGGTCGCGCCGAGCGCCCCCGACATGGCCTGCGCGATCTCCGCGCGGTTCTGGTCGCGGTCGGCCGAGCTCTTCTGGAACTGGGCCTCCGCCGGGAACCCGATCACGACGGCGCCGCGCTCGAGCCGCAGCGGTCGGGCCGGGTTGAGGATCGAGCGCAGCTTCGGGCTGACGCGCCCGAGCACGGCGTCCCAGACGTCGAGGAGCTCGGCGGGGCCGAGCTCGAGGCCGTCGGCGGCCGGCGGGGGCGCCGCCGCGGGCGCCGGGGGCG
>CAIQOY010000252.1 GCA_903873565.1 uncultured Actinomycetes bacterium | reverse complement strand
GCCTTCGTCGTCGCCGCCGGGGGTCTCGTCGCGGTCCCGCCCGCCGGGGCGGTATCGAACGACCTCAACCCCTCGACGCGGACGCTGACCGTGACGGTCCTTGGCTCCGACGACGACGTCACGCTGCGGGCGACCGGCACGGCGTACGAGGTCGTCGACGGCGGCACGTCCACGTTCCTGCGGTCCGCCGTCGACGCGATCATCATCGACGGGGACGACAGGGCGAACGTCGACGTCCTCCTCGACGGCACGACGACGGCCCTCGAGGTCCCCAGGCTCCTGCGGGTCAAGAACGTCAACGCCAACCTGAACAGCGGGATCCGCGTGCAGGGCCAGATCACGATCACCGGGCTCAGCGGCCAGGACCGCGTCCTGGAGCTCGGGGACGCGGCGGGACTCCCCACGATCCTGCTCCAGAGCGCCACGACGTTCACGCTCGCCGCCCCGGTGACGAGCACCTCGAGCCTCGCCGAGTTCAACGGCCGGCTGCTCGGCAACCAGCCGCTCTCGATCCAGCTGCCCGGCGGCATCGACGTCGCCCGGCAGGTCACCTTCGGCGCCCCCGCCGGGGTGCCCACGAGCGGCGACCCATCGCGCCTCGCCTCGCTGGAGGTGACCGCGGGCCAGGCCTTCCTCCCGAGCGTCGTCGCGACGAACGGCGCCCAGAACTGGTCGGCGACGGAGCTGAGCCTGCCCGACGCGGACGCCGCCCTGCGCGCCTCCCGGGTGACCGGGACGGGCGCGATCGGCTGCGCGCTGACGATCGCCGACTGCGTCGGCACCCCAACGCTCACGGTCGACGTATCCGAGGTCAAGGCCGGCGCGAACCCGGGCAGCTCGCTCGACGGCGTCGGCTCCGCGCAGTACCCAACCTTGGAGGAGAAGCAGATCCGGCTCGTGAAGGCGGGTGCCGGCACCCTCTCCTTCGGCGGCGACGGGTTCCGCAACCGCCACAGCGGCGGCACCGTGGTCGAGGCCGGCACCCTGCGGATCGGGAACGCCAACGCGCTCGGCACCGGCGGCACCACCGTGAGCGCGGCGGGCACGCTCGAGCTGTACGGCGCGGTCCAGGTGACGGGGCCGTACACCCCGAGCAGCTTCGGGCTCGCGGGGACGATCACCAGCACCGGCGGGATGAACCGCCTGCACACGCCCGTGACGCTGCTCGCCGACGCCGAGATCCGGGCGACCACCGGACTCGAGCTGCCCTCCTACACGGCGGGCGGCACGCACGACCTGACGGTCTCCGGCCCCGTCGACTTCACCGCCATCCTCGACACCACGGGCGCCGTCCGCGTCGCCCCCGCCACCACCTGGACCCTGACCGAGCACCTCACCACCACCGGATCCCTGACGGTCGACGGCAACCTCGATCTCGACCCGGGCGGGGCCATCCCGTACACGACGACGCTCGCGGCGGCCCGGATCGACGGGTCGGGCGCGATCCGCTGCGGCAACGGCTTCAACTGCGGCACGGTCGTCGCGCAGGTGACCGACGCGTCCGGCGCGACGGCCTTCAGCGGCGGCTTCGGCGGCGCCACGGGCACGCTCGGCAACCTCTCCGTCCGCAAGGCGGGTGCCGGGACGCTCGTCCTGTCGGGCGAGAGCCGGATCACGGGCACCACGGTCGTCGCCGCGGGCGAGCTGCGCACGACGTCCACCGGGGCGATCGGAGGCGTCAGCGCCGGCACCGTGGCCGTGGACGTCGGTGCGCGGCTGAGCGGATCCGGATCCGTGGGCGGCGGCGACTTCCTCGGCGGATCCGGCCTCAACGTCCCGGGCACCATCGACCTGGACGGACCCGCCGGCCCCGAGACCATGACCACGGCGGCGCTCCACCTGGTCGGCGGCACCCTCGAGGTCGGGGTCGACTCGGCCAGCGCGCACTCCCAGCTGCAGGTCGCCAACGCCGTGACCCTGACCGGCGACGCCGTCCTGCGCGTGCGCGCCGGCTCCGCGATCCCCGACGGCACGACCGTCGTGATCGTGCGCAAGACCCACGTGGCGGCGGTCGACGGCACCTTCGCCGGCCTGCCCGAGGGCGCGACCGTGACCCCCACGAGCGGGCCCGGCAGCTTCCGCATCACCTACGCGGGCGGCGACGGTAACGACATCGCCCTGACCTGGATCGCACCCCAGCCGGCGCCCCCGGCGACCGACCGGGGCGCGGTCGGCAGCGCCGCCCCGGCGTCCGCGGTCCGTGCCACCACGCCGCGCCGCGTCGGCGACGCCCTCGTCAGCACCGTCAGCGTCGACGGGCCCGGCCGGATCACGCAGACCGCCACCCTGCCCCGCGCCCGCACCCGCGCCGCCGCCCGCGCCGTGGCCTGCCGCGCGACGCGCACCGTGACGAAGGCCGGCGCGTACCCCATCTCCTGCCGGCTGACGGCCCGTGCCCGCGCCCTCGGAGCCCGGGGCTCCGTGCGGCTCACCGTGGTCACGACCTTCACGCCCGCGAACGGCCGACCGGTCACGACCCGGTCGACGGCCACGCTCGCCCGCGGGCGCTGACCCGCGGCGCGGACGCCCGCCGGCGTCTGATCGCCACCTCCAGAGGTGGCGCCGACGGCCTCAGGGGCGGTCGAAGATGGCGTGGTCGCCGAGCCGCCGCCAGAGCACGGCGGGGTCGCCGTCGACGAACGTCCACTGCCACGTCGCCCGACCGTCGGGGTCGCGCATGCTCCAGGTCATCTCCCACACGTCATCGGTGCCCCGCACCCGCTTGACGCGCAGCCCGTTGGGCCAGGGGCGATCCTCCCCGCGCGCCGCGCGCTCCGCGGCCTCGTTGAAGGCGATCACGGCCCTGCGGAAGGCCGAACGGTGGGCCGGAGGCAGACCGCGGTAGTCGCGGTCGAAGGCCGGAGTCGTACGGTACTTCACGCCCCGTCGCCGTCGAGGTGCTCGAGCAGCCCCTCGACGGACTCGTGGGTCGAGGACTCGCCGGCCGCCAGCGCCTCGTCGACCTCGCGCTCGCGCTCCTGCCACTCGCGCGACCAGAACCACGCCTGCGACGACGCGACGGGCAGGCACGGGTGCAGCTCGATCACGTCGTCGTCGCGGACGATCACCTCGACCTGCGCCCCGGGCTCGTCGAGGCGCAGGCGCCGGCGGACGTCGGCCGGCAGCGCGATCGTGCCGCGGCCCTGGATGGAGACGAAGACGGAGGCCATGCCCACAGCATAGCCGTTTTGCTGCAATGCGGCAGGATGGTGGTCGGCGGCGTGCGGCGGAGGCACCTGGGTGGCGGGCGATTCGGCCATGCGTACGCCAGCCTGCCGGCGCCCGGCCGATCGGGCCACCGCGCGACGCGGGCGGAAGCGCGCGGGTTCCGCGCGCACGGGTGCGCACCACGCGCCCCCGCCCCGACGTGCGGGACGGGGACGCGCCGGTTGCGCGCCTACCCCTGGAAGGGGTGCTTGGTGTCGTACCAGTCCGCGATCTCGTCGAACGTGACCCAGCGGACGCCGTCGTGCTTGTTGATGTGCTCGATGATGCGCTCGTGCATCGCGATCACGTGCGGGCGGCCCGAGACGTCGGGGTGCACCGTCATCGTGAAGACGACCTCCTCCTCCTCGCGGTAGAGGTAGTCGAACTGGTCCATCCACATCTGCTCGATGTCGCGCGGGTTCACGAAGCCGTGCGAGTTCGGCACCTTCTTCATGAACATCATCGGAGGCAGGTCGTCGAGGTACCAGGAGGCCGGGATCTCGATCAGCGGCGACTCCTCGCCCCGCTTGAGCGGCTCCATCCAGGTGTCGGCCGGGGCCGAGTAGTCGATCAGCTTCCACGAGTCGCCGACGCGGACGCGGTGGCAGTGGAAGTCCTCGCTCATCAGGGAGTGGTCGTACTTGATCCCGTGCTTGAGCAGGAGCTCGTTGGTGATCGGGGAGAACTCCCACCACGGCGCCACGTAGCCGGTCGGGCGGCGGCCGCAGAGCTGCTCGATCAGCTCGATGCTCTTGACCATCACCGCCTCCTCCTGCTCGGGGGACATGGCGATGGGGTTCTCGTGGGTGTAGCCGTGCATCCCGATCTCGTGCCCGGCGTCGGCCACGGCCTTCATGTCGTCGGGGAACGTCTCGATCGAGTGGCCCGGGATGAACCAGGTCGTCTTGATGCCGTACGTGTCGAACAGCTTCAGCATGCGGCGCGTGCCGACCTCGCCGGCGAACAGGCCGCGCGAGATGTCGCACGGCGAATCGCCGCCGGCGTACGAGCCGATCTGTCCGGCCACCGCGTCGACGTCGCAGCCGTACGCGACGAGCATCTCCTTGGCCATGCGCGTTTCCTCCTGAGGGTGCAGGTTTGCCGGAGGGCAACCTACCCGCCCGGGCGGCGGCGGGCAAGCGCCGAGGCCCCGGATGCGCAACGCTTCGGGCGTGTGCTCGATGTGCGGCACCCTCGGGGCGGCGGCCCACTGGTCGGAGGGCGCGGGCGACCGCGCCCGCGTGGGCGCGCGCCGGCTCGTCCTGCGCGAGCGGCTGCGGCGCACCGAGCTGCTCAACCGGGCGCTCGCGCCGCTCCGGATCCGGGTCGACGAGTGGGAGGAGACCGCCTACATCCTGCGCGGCCCATCCGGCGAGGCGGTGCTGTGCGGCGACCTCGCCGCCGTCTTCGCCGAGCTGCAGCGGCTGCGGGGCGGCCGGCCGCTCGACCCGCTCGACCCCGCCTACCTCGAGGCCCTCGGCGGATGAGCGCGCGCATCCCCCTGACCCTGGTGACCGGCTTCCTCGGGGCCGGCAAGACGACGCTCCTCGGCGAGCTCCTGCGCAGCCCGCTCCTCGCCGACGCGGTGGTGCTGGTCAACGAGCTCGGCGAGGTGCCGCTCGACCACCACCTGCTGCGTCAGGTCGACGAGCAGACCGTGATCCTCGACTCGGGCTGCGTCTGCTGCACGATCCGGACCGACCTCGTCGACGAGCTGCGCGACCTCGAGGCCCGCGTCCACCGCGGCGAGCTGCCCCGCTTCGGGCGCGTCGTCGTCGAGACCACGGGCCTCGCCGACCCCGTGCCCGTCCTCGCCACGCTCCAGTCCGACCCGATGCTGGCG
>CAIQOY010000251.1 GCA_903873565.1 uncultured Actinomycetes bacterium | reverse complement strand
GGGTCGTTGTCGCCGAGGGCGATCATCGCGGCGACGCCGATCGACACGGCGTCCGCGCCGAGCGCGAGCGCCTTCGCGGCGTCCGCGCCGTTGCGGATGCCGCCCGACACGATCAGCTGCACCTCGCGGTGCATGCCCATCTCCTGCAGCGCCGTCACGGCCTGGCGGATGCAGGCCAGGGTCGGCAGGCCGACGTGCTCGATGAACACGTCCTGGGTGGCGGCGGTGCCGCCCTGCATGCCGTCGAGCACGATCACGTCCGCCCCGGCCTTCACGGCCAGCTGGGTGTCGTAGTACGGGCGGCTCGCCCCGATCTTGATGTAGATCGGCTTCTGCCAGTCGGTGATCTCGCGGATCTCCTCGATCTTGATCTCGAGGTCGTCCGGGCCGGTCCAGTCGGGGTGCCGGCAGGCCGAGCGCTGGTCGATGCCCTTCGGCAGGTTGCGCATCTCGGCGACGCGGTCGGAGATCTTCTGGCCGAGCAGCATGCCGCCGCCGCCGGGCTTCGCGCCCTGGCCGACGACGACCTCGATCGCGTCGGCGCGGCGCAGGTCGTCCGGGTTCATGCCGTAGCGGGACGGCAAGAGCTGGTAGACGAGGATCTCCGAGTGGCCGCGCTCCTCCTCCGTCATGCCGCCGTCGCCGGTGGTCGTGGAGGTGCCCGCCATCGTCGCGCCGCGGCCGAGGGCCTCCTTGGCCGGGCCCGACAGCGCCCCGAAGCTCATGCCCGCGATCGTGATCGGGATCTTGAGGTGGATCGGGTTCTTCGAGAAGCGGGTGCCGAGCACGACGTCCGTGCCGCAGCGCTCGCGGTAGCCCTCGAGCGGGTAGCGCGACATCGACGCCCCCAGGAAGAGCAGGTCGTCGAAGTGCGGCAGCTTGCGCTTGGCGCCGAAGCCGCGGATGTCGTAGATGCCCTGGCTCGCCGCGCGGCGGATCTCGTGGATCGTGTTGCGGTCGAAGATGTAGGACTCGCGGAGCCCCGGGTGCCAGTTGGTGCCGTTCGGCCCGGCGGGATCGAAATCGCTCATTCTGGGCCCCCTAGTACGCGCCGGCGTTGTCGATGTTGAAGGTGTAGAGCTGGCGGGCCGAGCCGTAGCGCCGGAAGTCGTCGACCTTGGCGTCCGCGCCCGCGGCCTCGAGCAGGCGCCCGAGCTCCGCGCGGTGGAACTCCTTGAGCTCCTTCTCGATGCAGTCCGCGCCGAGGCCCTGGACGGAGCCCCGCACGTAGATGTGCGTCTCGTAGATGGAGTCGCCAAGCGCGTCGCCCGCGTCGCCGCAGACGACCAGCGTGCCCGACTGCGCCATGAACCCGGACATGTGCCCGATGTCGCCCTTGACGACGATCTCGACGCCCTTCATCGAGATGCCGCAGCGCGACGAGGCGTTGCCGTCGACGACCACGAGGCCGCCCCGGCCGGTCGCCGCGCAGGCCTGCGAGGCGTTGCCCTTGACGTGGATGCGGCCGCTCATGATGTTCTCGCCGACGCCGACGCCGGCGTTGCCCTCGATCGTCACGGTCGCGTGCTTGTTCATGCCGGCGGCGTAGTAGCCGGTGTGGCCGTCGATCACCACGTCGAGCTCGGCGTCGATCCCGACGGCGATCGCGTGGGCGCCGTTCGGGTTGACGATCCGCCAGGAGCGGGGCCCGCCCGACGCGGCGTCGTGCAGGCGCTGGTTGAGCTCCCGCAGGGGGGTCACGGCGAGGTCGACGACCTCGATGTCGGTTGCGGTCGCCATCAGACCCTCTCCTTCTCCCACATGTACAGCGTGGCCGGCGCGGGCTCCCAGGCGACCGCCTTCTCGGCGCCGGGCAGGGTCGCGATCGACCGGTACTCGGACGACATCGCCACCCACTCGTCCGTCTCGGCGAGGACGGCGGGCTTGCAGGCGATCGGATCGCGCACGACCGCGAAGCCGTCGCGGGTGCCGATCAGGAACGTGTAGAAGCCGTCGAGGTCCTCGATGCAGTGGTCGACGACCTGCTGCAGCGTGTCGCCCTCGCGCTGGCGCCACATCATGTAGCCGGCGGCGACCTCGGTGTCGTTCTCGGTCTGGAAGCGCACGCCCTCGCGGCGCAGCATGCGCCGCAGGCCGTTGTGGTTCGACAGCGAGCCGTTGTGCACGAGGCAGAGGTCGAGGCCGGTCGAGAACGGGTGCGAGCCCGCCGTCGTCACCTTCGACTCGGTGGCCATGCGGGTGTGGCCGAGCGCGTGGGTGCCGTCGAGGCCCTTGATGTCGAACGCCTCGATGAACGCCTCGGGGCGGCCGACTTCCTTGTAGATCTCGATCGCCTCGCCGGCGCTCATGATCTTGACGTCGGGGTGGTGCTCCTCGATCCAGGCCTCGGCCCGGACCGCGTCGGCGTGGGCCACGACCACCGCGTGGTTGCCGCGGCGCTCGACGTGCTTGTCGGCGCCGTGCGCCTCCTTGAGGGCCTTGCGCAGGCCGTCCCAGTCGTAGGCCGGGTCGTCGTGCTGCAGGGTCAGCTTGGTGTGGCCGGACGCGACCGGGTTGCGGTAGAAGGCGACGCCGGCGCTGTCGGGCCCGCGATCGCTCATCTCGTGCAGCATCGGCGCGAGCAGCGCGCCCAGGTTCGCCTCGACCTCCGGGGTCTTGGCGAACAGTCCCACGATTCCGCACATCGGTCGGCCTCCCGCGTCGTCGGTGTCCGTGCGGCGGACGCCTCCGCCGTCACGGCGCCCAATGGTACAGGGATCGCGCCTTTAGGGAAGGCCCGATGGCGGGTTCCCGTCTCCGCACTTCGCCGGGCCGGTATGTGGGCCATCCACATACCCGCCGGCGAGCGGGTACCGTGCCGCCGTGCAGCACGACGCGATCATCGTGGGCGGCGGACACAACGGCCTCGCGGCGGCGGCCTACCTGGCCCGCGCGGGCCGGCGCGTGCTCGTGCTCGAGCGGCTCGGCGAGACGGGCGGCGCGGCGGTCTCGGAGCGGCCCTTCCGGGGCGTCGACGTGCGCCTCTCGCGCTACGCGTACCTGGTCTCGCTGCTGCCCCGCGAGGTGGTCGACGAGCTCGGCCTCGGGATCGAGCTCGCCACCCGCGAGGTCTCGTCCTACACCCCGACCGTCCGGGACGGCCGCCCGACGGGCCTGTTGATCGCCCGCGACGAGGCGGCGACGCGCGCCTCGCTGCGCGCCCTGACCGGCGACGACCGCGCCTGGGACCAGTGGCGGGCCTTCGGGGCCGACCTCGCGGAGATCGCCCGCCGCCTCGCCCCCACCCTGCTCGGGGCGCTGCCGTCCCGGGCCGAGGCCGAGGCGCTGTTCGCCGACCGCCCGGACCTCTGGCAGCGGCTCGTCGAGCGGCCGCTCGGCGCGTGGATCGAGGAGGCCTTCGAGGACGACCTCGTGCGCGGCGTCGTCCTCACCGACGGGCTGATCGGCACCTTCGCCTCCGCCCGGAGCGCCTCGCTCGCGCAGAACCGCTGCTTCCTCTACCACGTCGTCGGCGACGGGACGGGCGACTGGAAGGTCCCCGTCGGCGGCATGGGCCGCGTCACCGACGCGCTCGCCCGGGCCGCGCGCGAGGCCGGCGCCGAGATCCTCACCGGCGCCGAGGTCGTGGCGATCCGGCCCGGCCCCGACGCCGTCGAGGTGACCTGGCGCGACGCCGCGGGCGAGCACGCGGCGAGCGCGGACCACGCCCTCGCCAACGTCGCCCCCGCCGTCCTCGCGGACCTCCTCGGCGAGCCCCGCCCCGCACCCGCCCCCATGGGCAGCCAGCTGAAGGTGAACATGGTGGTGCGCCGGCTGCCGCGCCTGCGCAGCGGCCGCGACCCGCGCGAGGCCTTCGCCGGCACGCTGCACCTCGACGAGGGCTACGACCAGCTGGAGGCCGCGTACCGCACGGCCGCCGACGGCCGCCTGCCCGAGCTGCCGCCCGGCGAGATCTACTGCCACACCCTGACCGACCCCTCGATCCTGTCGGCCGAGCTGCGCGAGGCCGGGTACCACACGCTGACCCTGTTCGGCCTGCACGCGCCCGCCGACTGCTTCGCCGACGACCCGGCCGCCCGCACCGCCGAGCACCTCGAGCGCACGCTCGCGGCCTTCGAGGCGCACCTCGACGAGCCCCTGGCCGACGTGATCGCGCTCGACCAGGACGGCCGGCCCTGCATCGAGGCCAAGTGCCCCCAGGACCTCGAGGCGGCGCTCGGCCTGCCCGGCGGCAACATCTTCCACCGCGACCTGCAGTGGCCGTGGGCCGAGGACGACGCGGAGGTCGGCCGCTGGGGCGTCGACACCGCCCACGAGCGGGTGCTCCTGTGCGGATCGGGCGCGCGCCGCGGCGGCGCCGTCAGCGCGATACCGGGGCGCGCCGCCGCCCTGCAGCTGCTCGGACGCCGCTGAGCCCGCCGAAGCGGGCCGGGTCGAGCAGGGGATCGGGCGCGTCGAGCTCGCCGGTCACGTGGCCGGCCACGAGCTCGCCGGTGACGGGCGCGAGCGTGATGCCGAGGGTGCCGTGCCCCGAGGCCACGATCACCCGCCGGTCGCCGGGCAGGGGGCCGACCAGCGGCATCGAGTCGCTGGTCAGCGGGCGCTGGCCGAGCCAGATCCCGCTCGGGTCGGGCAGCGGCCCGAGGTAGCGCTCGCCGGCCTCACGCAGGGCCTCGACCCGGCGCAGGTCGACCGCGAAGGGGTCGGTCCCGATCTCGAGCGTGCCGGCGATCCGCAGCCGCCCGTCGAGCGGCGTGGCCACGCAGTGGGCGTCCGAGAAGTAGATCGGCCGCTGCGCGTCCCCGACGGCGCCCTCGAACTCGGCGTGGTAGCCCTTGGCGGGCGTGATCGGCAGCGCCACGCCGACGTCATCGGCGAAACGGCGCGTCCAGATGCCCGCGGCGACCACGACCCGCTCGGCCGCGACCGTCCCGGCGGTGGTGGTCAGCCGCACGCGGGGCCCCGAGCGGTCGATGCGCACCACCTCCACGCCCTCGACCACCTCCGCCCCGTGGGCGCGCGCGCCCGCGGCCAGGCACTCGGTGAAGCGCAGGGAGTCGACGTGGCCGTCGCCCGGTGCGAGCGCCCCGTGGGTGGCGCCCCGCACCGACGGCTCGAGCGCGGCGATCCCGGCCGCGTCGAGCGCCTCGATCGCGAGCCCCGCGTGCCGGGCCTCGTCGACGACGGCCGCCTGGCCCGCGGCCGCGCCGTCGCCGCCCCAGAGGTTGAGGGTGCCGTGCATGGCGAGGCCGGTGCCGAGCTCGTCGCCCCAGGCGACGTGCAGCTCGGTGCTGCGGTTGGCGAGGTCGCGCAACAGGCGCGTGCCCTCCTCCGCCCGGGCCTCGCTGAGCGACGCGGCGGTGAAGCGGGCGACCCAGCCGAGCTCGCTCGGACGGGGCCGCAGCTTGAGGGGCGCCTTCGGGTCGAGCAGGAAGCGCAGGCCCGTGCGCAGGGACGCGGGCGAGGCGGTGCGGTCGGCGTGGCTCGGGCAGACCATGCAGGCGCTGCCCGCCGAGGCCCCGGCGCCGACGTGGTCGCGCTCGAGGACCAGGACGCCCACCCCGGCCCGGGCCAGCGCGTAGGCGCAGGCGAGCCCGACGGCGCCGCCGCCGATGACCACCGCCTCCGCCTGTGCCGGAATCCGCGCCATCCGCGGCATCCTAGCGATCGGAAACAATCGTTTCAGCACTGCGCCGGGCGAGCCGGTACGCTCGCGCCATGGACACGCAGGCCATCCCCGGGGCGATCACCGACGTCGCCGAGCTCGAGGCCGTCTACGGGCCGCCCGTGGAGGCGGTGCAGCAGAAGGCGATCGACCACCTCGACGGCCACTGCCGCCGCATCATCGCGCTGTCGCCCTTCGTGGCGCTGGCCGCCGCCGACCGCGACGGCCTCACCGACGTCTCGCCGCGCGGCGGCCCGCCGGGCTTCGTGCGCGTCCTCGACGAGCGCCGCCTGGTGATCCCCGACGCCACCGGCAACCGCACCTGCGACATCCTCCACCGCGTCGTCACGGGCGGCCGGGTCGGGCTCCTGTTCGTGGTCCCCGGGATCGCCGAGACCCTGCGCATCCGCGGCAGCGCCTGCGTGACCCGCGACCCGGGCCTGCTCGAGGGCCTCGAGACGGGCGGCAAGCCGGCGCGCCTGGCGATCGTCGTCGAGGTCGAGGCGGCCTTCCTGCACTGCGCCAAGGCGTTCATCCGGTCGTCCTTGTGGGAGCCCTCGACGTGGCCGGACCGGGACGCGATGCCCAAGCCGGCGCAGATCTGGGCCGACCACATCGCGCTCGACGGCCTCGACGTGGACGCCGTCGACGCGTTCGTCGCGGCGGACTACCGCGACGAGCTCTAGCCGCGCAGGCGGGCCATGAGGCGCCAGGCGCCCGGCAGGAGCGCCGCGGCCAGGTACAGCTTGAGCAGCTCGCCCGGCACGAACGGGTAGAGGCCGTACTCGAGCGTCGTCGCCCAGTCGAGGCCCTGGTCCGCCATCAGCCACGGCAGCCCGAACGCGAAGATCACGACGGTGCCCGCGAGCATCGCCGCGGTGGCCGAGGCGAAGCGGCGGTCCCACTGGCGCTGCGCGAGCCAGCCGACGAGGGCGGC
>CAIQOY010000250.1 GCA_903873565.1 uncultured Actinomycetes bacterium | reverse complement strand
GAGGCGCTGCAGGGGCTCGCGCTTGTCCTCGCCGGTGACGAGCCACAGGAGCAGGCGCGTGCGGGCCAGCGCCGGGTAGGTGAGGGTCATGCGCAGCGTGCCCTGGTACTCGTGCCCCGTGACCGCCACCATCCGGTCGTCGACCGCCAGGACGGGGTCGTCGGGCACCAGCGACGCGGTGTGGCCGTCCGGCCCGAGCCCGAGGTGGATCACGTCGAGCGTGACCGGCAGCTCGCCCGCGTAGCGCCGCGCTGCGGCCTCGAGGTCGGCGTCGGTGACCGGCATCGGGTGGACCTGCACCGGCACCTGCGGCCCGAGGCTGTCGAGCAGGTGCACGACGTTGCGGCGCTCGTCGCCGTCGGGGGCCACGCGCTCGTCGACCTGGTAGATCTCGACCGACTCCCAGGGCACGTCGAGGTCGGCGAGGTCCGCGAACATCGCCCACGGCGAGCGCCCGCCGGAGACGGCCAGGGAGAACGCGCCGCGCGCGGCGACCGCCGCGGCGGCGAGCCCGGCGACCCGCTCGGCCGCGGCGTGCGCGACGGCGGCCGCATCGTCGAGCACCACCAGCTCGTGGCGCATCAGCCCTGCTTCTCGGCGTGGCCGCCGAACTCGCTGCGCATGGCGGACAGGAGCTGCCCCGTGAACCGCCCGAGCCCGCGCGACTCGAAGCGCTCCATCAGGGACGCCGAGATGACGGGGGTGGGGACGCCCTCCTCGATCGCGGCGATCGCCGTCCAGCGGCCCTCGCCCGAGTCCGACACCCGCCCGCCGAACGCCGACAGCTCCGGGTCCTTCGCGAGCGCGCTCGCGGTCAGGTCGACGAGCCACGAGCCGACGACGCTGCCGCGCCGCCAGACCTCGGCGACCTCGGCCACGTCGATCTCGTACTGGTAGTACTCGGGCTCGCGCAGCGGCGTCGTCTCCGCGTCGAGCTCCTGCTGGTGCAGGCCGACGTCGGCGTGGCGGATGATCGAGAGCCCCTCGGCGATCGCGGCCATCATCCCGTACTCGATGCCGTTGTGGACCATCTTCACGAAGTGGCCCGCGCCGCTCGGCCCGCAGTGCAGGTAGCCCTGCTCGGCGGTGCCCTCCCGGCTGCGGCCCGGCGTCGGCTCCGCGCTGCCCGCGCCCGGAGCCAGGCTGCGCCAGATCGGGTCGAGGCGCCGCACCGGCTCGTCGTCGCCGCCGATCATCAGGCAGTAGCCGCGCTCGAGGCCCCAGACCCCGCCCGACGTGCCGCAGTCGATGAAGTGCACGCCCTTGGCGGCGCACTCGCGCGCGTGGTGGATGTCGTCGCGGTAGTACGAGTTGCCGCCGTCGATGATCGCGTCGCCCTCCTCGAGCAGCGGCAGGAGCGCGTCGACCTGCTCCTGCACGAGGCCGGCGGGGATCATGATCCAGACGTTGCGCGGCCGCTCGAGCTTGGCCACCAGGTCGGCGAGGGACTCGGCGCCCGTGGCGCCCTCGCCGGCGAGCGCCTGGACGGCGTCCGCCGAGACGTCGTAGACGGCGCACGAGTGGCCGTCGCGCATCAGCCGGCGCACGATGTTCGCGCCCATCCGGCCGAGGCCGATCATGCCGAGCTGCATGGGGGTGTCGGTCGCCATCGGGGCCTCCGCTTCTAGCCGCGCCTCAGGGCGCGGTAGCGCCGGATCAGCGTGTTGGTCGAGGAATCGTGCTGCAGGTCGGGCTCATCCGCACCCGTCAGCTCGGGGATGATCTTCACGGCGAGGGCCTTGCCGAGCTCGACCCCCCACTGGTCGAACGAGTCGATGCCCCAGATCGCGCCCTGCGTGAAGACGCTGTGCTCGTAGAGCGCGACGAGGGTGCCGAGCGCGTGCGGGGTGAGCCGCTCCGCGAGGATCGTGCTGGTCGGGCGGTTGCCCTCCATCACGCGGTGCTCGACGACGGCCTCCGTCGTGCCCTCCGCGCGCACCTCGGCCTCCGTCTTGCCGAACGCGAGCGCCTCCGACTGCGCGAAGACGTTGCTCATCAGGAGGTCGTGGTGGTCGCCGATCGGGTTGAGGGGCTGGGCGAACCCGATCAGGTCGAGCGGGATCAGGACCGTCCCCTGGTGGATCAGCTGGTAGAAGGAGTGCTGCCCGTTGGTGCCCGGCTCGCCCCAGTAGACCGGGCCCGTGGCGTAGTCGACGCGCTCGCCCGCCAGGGTCACGTGCTTGCCGTTCGACTCCATGGTCAGCTGCTGGAGGTAGGCGGGGAAGCGCTTGAGGTACTGCTCGTACGGCATCACGCCGATCGTCTGGACGCCGAAGAAGCAGCGGTACCAGACCGCCAGCAGGCCCATCAGGACGGGCAGGTTGCGGTCGAAGGGCGTCGTGCGGAAGTGCACGTCCATGGCGTGGAAGCCGGCCAGGAGCTCGCGGAACCGCTCCGGCCCGATCGCGATCATCGTGGACAGGCCGATCGCCGAGTCCATCGAGTAGCGGCCGCCGACCCAGTCCCAGAAGCCGAACATGTTGGCGGTGTCGATGCCGAAGGCCGCGACCCGCTCGGCGTTCGTGGAGACGGCGACGAAGTGGCTGGCGATCGCGGCCTCGTCGCCGAGCGCGTCGAGCGCCCACTGCCGCGCGGTCTGCGCGTTCGTCATCGTCTCGAGCGTCCCGAAGGTCTTCGAGGCCACGATGAACAGGGTCTCCGCCGGGTCGAGGTCGCGGACGGCCTCGGCGAAGTCGGTGGCGTCGACGTTGGAGACGAAGCGGAACGCGATGTCGCGGGTCGCGTAGTGGCGCAGCGCCTCGTAGGCCATCACGGGCCCGAGGTCGGAGCCGCCGATCCCGATGTTGACGACGGCGCGGATCGGCCGGCCGGTGTGGCCCGTCCAGTCGCCGGAGCGGATGCGCTCCGCGAAGCCGGCCATCCGGTCAAGCACCTCGTGCACGTCATGGACGACGTCCTGGCCGTCGACGACCAGCTCGGCCTCCCGCGGCAGCCGGAGCGCGGTGTGCAGGACGGCGCGGTCCTCGGAGACGTTGATGTGCGCGCCCGTGAACATCGCCTCGATCCGCTCCGCGAGCCCGCGCTCCTCGGCGAGGGCGACGAGCAGGCCGACCGTCTCCGCGGTGATGCGGTGCTTGGCGTAGTCGAGGTAGAGCCCGGCGCCCTCGGCCACCATGGTCTCGCCGCGCGTCGGATCCTCGGCGAACAGCTCGCGCAGGTGGCGGGGCGCGATCGCGGCGTGGTGCGCCTCGAGCGCCTGCCACGCGGCCGTCTGGCGGAGCTCCGTCATCGCCCCGAGGATAGTCGCTGCCGGCGGGCGGCCCGTCAGAGCAGGACGCCGGGCGGCTGCACGAGGTCGGGGTGCGCCGCCCGGAAGGCGCGCGCGCGCTCGACCGAGCGCATCCACTCGTAGTGCAGCTGCTTCGCCACGACCGGCACCACCCCGGCCCGGCGCATGCGGTCGAGCCCGGCGGCGTGGGCCGTGCCGGGGGAGCCGACCGCGTCCTCCACGACCACGACGCGCAGGCCCTCGTCGAGCAGCCCGAGCGCCGACTGCGCGACGCAGACGTCGGTCTCGAGCCCGGTCAGCACGGCCGTGCCGCGGCCGGTCTCCCGCACCGCGGGGCCGACCAGCGGGTCGTCGGCCAGGCCGAACACCGCCTTGCGCAGGACGGGGGCGTCGCCGACGGCCTCGACGAGCGCCGGGTGCAGCCCGCCCCAGTCCTCGGGCGACTCGACCGACGCGACGACGGGGATGCCGCAGAAGCGCGCGCCCAGCGCGAGGAACGCGATCCGCTCCAGCAGGCCGTCCTTGATCGGGTCGTCGACGCGGGCGAGGAAGTCCGCCTGCACGTCGATGACCACGAGCACGCAGTCGTCGGGGTCGATCAGGAGGCCCACGCGGCCAGCCTACCCCGTCGCCGACCCGCCGGACAACCGCCCCGCCGCACGCAGGAGCTCGATCGCCGGCGCGTGCGGCAGGCCCGGGACCGTGCGGCCCAGCCGCCCGGTCACGTCGGGGGCGGCCCAGAGCGCGTTGACGACCGCCTCCTCGGCGGCCTCGACCACGGCCGCGAACAGCGGGTCGAGCCGCTCGTCGCGGACCGTCGTGCGGGTCTGGTGCGTCTGCCCGCGCTCGCGGCGCACCCGCGACCCCGTCGAGAAGGCGACGAAGATCTCGCCCGAGCCGTGGTGGGCGACCGAGCCGGTGCGGGCGAGGCCGAGGCCGACGCGCTGCGCGAGGCGCCGGAGCTGGGCCGTGTCGAGCGGCGCATCCGTGGCCACGACGCCGAGGCACGAGCCGGCGGGGTCGCCGTAGGGGATGCCGCTGACCAGGGTCTCGCCGATCGGCACCCCGTCGATCCGCAGGTCGCGCCCCGACCCGAAGTTGGCGAGCAGGAGCACGCCGACGGTCGCGTCGAGCTCCTCGACCCGGCGGCTGGCCGTGCCGATGCCGCCCTTCCACTCGTAGAGCACCATCCCGGTGCCGGCCCCGACCGCGCCCTCGGCCACGGGGCCGTCGGTGGCCCCGTCGAGCGCCGCGGCCACGTCGCGGGCCTCGACCTGGCCGCGGCGGGCGTCGTTGAGCCACGAGTCGTCGCACTCCCCGACGATCGGGATCACCACCGCCTCGTCCCCGACCGTCGGGTCGTCGCGCACCGCGAGGTCGCAGGCCGCGTCGTAGACGCGGCCCACCTGCATCGTCGAGGTCAGGTAGACCGGCGTCTCGATCAGGCCCCACTCGGCGATCTGCACGGACCCCGTCAGCTCGCCGGCCCCGTTGAGGACCGCCGTGCCCGCGGGCACGGGTTCCGCCACGAGGGTGGCGGGGTCGGCGGGCACGATCGCGGTCACGCCGGTGCGGGCGACGCCGCGGCCCGCCGGGGGGTCGGGCTCGTCGCGCCAGACGGTCGCGTGCCCCACGCGCACGCCGGGCACGTCGGTGATCGCGTTGTGCGGGCCGGTCGGCAGCCGGCCGATCGCGATGCCCGCCTCGCGTGGGCGCGGGGTGCGCTGGTCCTCCACGCGGGAAACGTAGCCGCGTCCCCTCTCGGCAAACTCGGTGGGTGATGGTTTGCGGTGACGGCCCGCCTCTCGGCGTACAGTGATCAGAGTGGGAGAGCACATAGGAGTGCGGGTCGCTGGCAAGAACGACGTCCCGCCGTGCCCGATCGATGCGCTTCGCGGTTCGCGCGTGCAGTCGTATTGGACCCGAAAGCGCGAAGACGAGACGTCAGCGCATCGGCACGTCTGCGTCGCCGGTGGCAGGCGACACACGTTCACCGAATGCTTCTCCGAAGCCTCGCCGCCTGCTTCTCGGCCGACCCCTTCTTCCGCACCTCGCCGATCATTGGACGCGAAGGTGGCTCGGACACCAGCTGAAACGTCCCCGCACATCAACCTCAGACGCCTCATCACGGGGACGCGCGCCCCTCGCCATTTCCCGCACCACGAGGCACTCGCCTGGCTACGCGGCGCGGTGGTCGTCGTCGCGACGCTGGTGGTCGCGCTGGCGGCGATCGACGGTTCCGCCCTCGCGGCCAGCACCGGTCGCGCCACGAATCCCCCAACCGCGCGCCAGGCCGCATCGCCCGCGCAGGATGCGCTCTGGATGGTGAACAACGGGATCGAGACCAACGTCCAGTCGTTCGGAGTCTGCGTGGATCCGACGTCGCAGTCCGCGTTCGCAGGATGCTTCGCCCCGACAGCGCAGACGACGCTCCCGAGCGACAGCAATGGGAACACGATGCCCATCACCGATGGCGTCAACGTGTACTTCGGGTCCCCGCGCGGCTGGAGCTGCCCGATCGCCGACTACGGCCAGAACTGCAGCCAGGTGCAGATCGGGTGGGCGACGGGCATTCCGTCGACCCAGAACTCGCCGATCTCGTATGCGGCGAACGGCGGATACATCTGGCTCGGGTACCTCAAAGGGGAGATCTACCGGTGCCCGTCCGACCTCCCCTACACGGGAGCGAGCACGCCGCCTCCGGGGTGCATCCTGCTCGACGACGCCGGCAACCGCGCTCCGTACCAGATGGTGTATGCGAGCGGTCGGCTGTACGTGGGCCTCGACTACAACGGCGACACCCTCTTGACGGATGGGAAGGGGGGCGGGCTTCTGTGGAGCTGCGACCCGCAGACCGCCAACGCCTGCACCAACCTCGACGACCTCAGCGCGAACACCAACGAGGTGTACTCCCTGGCGGTCGGCGCCGGCTACGTGTGGGTCGGCACGGAGAACAACACGATCTACCGCTGCGACCCGGTAACGCCGAACAGCTGCGAGACGTGGGTGACCACGAAGGAGCCGATCTCGACCGTCGCCTACGACGGGGAGGGCACCCTTTGGGCGACCGTCTCGGTCAACATGGGCGATGGGAACCAGCTCATCAACAGCGGCGTCTGGGCATGCTCGACGACGAGCGCCCAGACCTGCTCGAAGGCCATGACGGGCGTCTACGCGCGGCAGGTGACCGCCGACGCCGGCGCCGCGTTCTCGTTCGCGAACGCCGGGGGATCCCAACTGCCGACCGGCCCCTGGATCTGGTCCACCACCGCCACCTCCTATACGCCCTACTCCATGACGACTGGGACGTACGGCCCGCTCCTCTACATTCCGAGCGGCGGCCCGACCACCTCCGGGACGCTCCGCGTCCGCGCAACGGCCGCACCCGCGGTCATGCGCCGACTCTGCGCGGAGCGCACGACCGTCCGCGCATCGGTCCGCGTGCGGGGCCCCCACGGCGTCGCCCTGACGCGCGGGACCAACCTGTGCGCACGCGGCCGCCCTGTCCGCAACCCCACGGCGACGTTCCGGCTGCTGGACCCCGGGAGGTATCGCATCTCGCTGCGTGCGGAGGGCCTGACCGCCCAGGTCCGCGCCACGGTCGACGGGCGCCATCGCGCGCTCACGGTAATCCGAGCCACTCTGAGGCAAGGCGCAGACCGTTGACCCGGCGAGGGCCGTAGCGCCCCGCCGGAATTCGAGCGATGCCGGCCAACGCTCCCGTCACGTGGTCCACGGATCTCAGGCCGTGGCCCATGTCGACAGAGGGCAGGATCACGACGCGACGAGATGAACCCGAGTACTGCCGAGTCACTTCGCCGGGCTTCGATTCAGCGATCGCTGTGCCCAGCGTTGGCCCCCACCGCCAACCATCACCCACCGCGATTGCCGATAGGCGCCGCGTCTAGGATCGCCCCATGGCGCTGACCCTGCCGGTGGTCTGGAGCGAGGCCTGCCTGCGGCACGCCCCCGGGGCGGAGATCTGGCTGGGCGTGCGGATGCCGGACGACGAGCTGCCCGAGCGCGCGACCATCATCCGCGACGCCGCGGCCCAGGCCGGGGCGCGCGTGGTGGCCGCCGAGCCGCACGGCGACGCGGCGATCACGGCCGTTCACGACCCGGGCCTGGTCGCCTTCCTGCGCGATGCCCACGCCGACTGGCTGGCTGCCGGCCTGGACAAGGACCCCGGGCAGGACCTCGTCGTGCCGTACCTGTTCCCGACGGGGGCCCTGCTCGGGGAGGTGGCGCCGCACCGGCCCGCGGCGGTCTGGGCGCGGACCGGCCACTGGTGCTTCGACACGATGACCCCGATCGGGCCGGGCACGTGGGAGGCCGTGCGCGGCGCCGTCGACGCGGCCCTGACGGCGGTCGACCTGGTGCAGGGCGGGGAGCGGCTGGCCCACGCGATCACACGCCCGCCCGGCCACCACGTCTCGACCCGGGCCTACGGCGGCTCCTGCTACCTCAACAACGCCGCGATCGCGGCGCAGGCCCTGCGCGACGCGGGCGCCGAGCGCGTGGCGGTCGTGGACGTCGACGCCCATCACGGCAACGGCGCCCAGGAGATCTTCTGGAGCCGTGCCGACGTGCTCACCGCCTCGCTGCACGTCGACCCCGCGGCGGGCTGGTTCCCGCACGTGATGGGCTGGGCCGACGAGGCGGGCGCGGGCCCGGGCGCCGGCCTCAACCTGAACGCGCCCGTGGCGCCCGGCACGGGCGACGCGGGCTGGCTCGCGGCGCTCGACGGCCTGCTCGAGCGGGTGCGCGGCTTCGCGCCCGACGCGGTCGTCGTCGCGCTCGGGGTCGACGCCGCCGCGGGCGATCCGAACAGCCCGCTCGAGGTGACGGCCGACGGCTACCGGGAGGCGGGCCGGCGGATCGGGGCGCTCGGCGCGCCCGTGGTCGCGGTCCAGGAGGGCGGCTACGATCCCGCCACCCTCGGCGGGCTCGTGGTCGCTGCGCTCGAGGGCCTGGAGGAGGGGACGCGCGATGCGTGAGATCGACCCGATGTGGATCGCGACCGACGCGCACGAGGGCGTGCGCGCGCAGCCGCGCAAGGACCTCCCCCCGCCGCCCCACTGGCGGCTCGAGGCGGTCGTGGCGACGGAGCGGCCGCGCAGCCTCGGCGTCGGGGCCGATGGCGACACCCTCGTGTTCGTCTGGGATCGCGACACCTCCGACGTCTGGACGCTGTCGGTCGACGACCCGACGCCCCGGCGGCTCACCACCGGCCGCCAGCTCGCGCCCTTCTGGGAGGACACGCAGCCCGTGCTCTCGCCCGACGGCGGGACCGTGGCCTACGGCGACGAGGGCGCCGTCTGGGTCGTGCCTTCGACGGGTGGCGCGCCGCGCCGGCTCTGCGAGGGCTCGTCGCCGGTCTGGATCGACGACGCCCGGCTCGTGATCGGCGTCGAGCGGGATGACAGGACGACGCGCCTGGCCGTCGTCGACGTCGCGGACCCCTTCCCGCGGCGGCTGACCACGGGCTGCCCCGAGACGGGCGACGAGTGGGGCGCGGCCGTCTCGCCCGATGGCGCAACGGTGGCCTACGTCTTCTGGCGCCGCGACGACCTGCGCGCGATGGAGATCTGCGTCGTCGACGTGGCCAGCGGGGAGGTGCAGACGCTCTCGGGCGAGCCGGCCATGGCCGACCGGGGGCCGGCGTGGTCGCCGGACGGCACCTGGATCGCCTTCACCTCGGAGCGCTCCGGCTGGAACGAGGTGCACCTGGTCCGCCCCGACGGCACGGACGCCCGCCAGCTCACGGCCGACGCCGGCGACTTCGCGGGGCTCGCCTGGTCGCCCGACGGGCTGCGCATCGCCGCCTCGCGCGCGCGGCGCGGGCGCTTCGACCTCGTCACCGTCGACGCTGCGACCGGCGAGGTGGCGACCGTGGCCACCGGTGGCGCCTGGACGGCGCCCGGCTGGACGCGGGACGGGGCGCTGGTCGCCGAGTACACCGACTACGCGACCCCGTCCGAGCTGCGCCTGGTGCACGCCAACGGCGACGTCGAGGTCCTGCTCGCGCCGGCGCCCGCGGCGGTCACCGCCGCGCCGCACGTCGAGCCGGAGGACGTCGTCTACCGCTCGTTCGACGGCACGGAGATCCACGGCTTCCTGTACCGGCCGGCCGGCGCCTCGGCGGACGCCCCGGTGCCGGCGATCCTGTACCCGCACGGCGGCCCCACCTCGTACTACGGCGAGGAGTGGGACGGGCACGCCCAGTACTTCGTCGACAGGGGCTACGCCTGGCTCGCGATCAACTTCCGCGGGTCGACGACCTACGGCCGCGACTTCGAGCGGCTCAACCACGGCGACTGGGGCGTCGGCGACACGAAGGACTGCCTCGCGGCGGCCGACTTCCTCGCCGGCCTCGACTGGGTGGACGGGAGCCGGCTCGGCGTCTTCGGGGCCTCGTACGGCTCGTACATGGCGCTCCTGTCGGTCACGGACGACCCCGAGCACCGCTTCCGCCTCGGCGTCTGCAAGTACGGCGACTGCGACATACGCACCTCATGGGCGCAGGGCGACCGCGAGGGCGTCCAGGACCTCGAGCGGATGATGGGCCCGCCGTCCGCGAACCGCGCGGCCTACGACGCGGGCTCGCCCTTCGACCGCCTCGCGCAGGTGCGGGCGCCGCTCCTGATCGCCCATGGCCTCCTCGACGAGCGCGTCCACCCGGCCCAGTCCGAGCAGCTCGTGGCGGAGCTGCGCCGGCTCGGCGGCAAGACGTTCGAGTACGTGACCTACCCGACGGAGGCGCACGGCTTCCTGCGCGCCGACCCCCAGCTCGACTTCTACCGCCGGCTCGAGCGCTTCCTCGACTGGCACCTGATGTAGGCGGCTAGCCCTCCGCGAGCTCCGCGGCCTCGCGCCGCAGCCGATCCTCGGGATCCTCGTCGCCCTCGAGGTGGAAGCGCTGCTCGTAGACGCACTCGCCCGACCCCTCGCGCAGCCAGCGGATCCGCATCGGGATCTCGGCGAGGTGGAAGAGGCCGAGCTGCGGGCAGCGGCGGTCCGACTCGTCGGCCAGCGCCTTGATCGCCGCGTCGTCTGCGTCGGTGTCGAGCCAGAGGTCGTAGTTGACCTGCTCGAACTTCGGCTGCAGGTGCAGGTCGAAGAAGAAGCCGCGGATGTCGATCAGCGAGCGCACGGCCGTGCGCAGGTTGCGGTACGCGAAGCCCTGGTCGCGCGCCACCACGGTGATCGTGATGGAGGTGCACATCGAGAGCGCGGCCAGCTGGTAGTGGACGGGCGTCCACCCGCGCGACTGCCCGACGAGGTCCGGCGGGTCGCCGATGTCGAAGCCCTGGGGCTCGTCGGCCATGATCGAGTGCTGGCCCTCCATGAAGGCCTCGACCAGCATCTGGTCGTGCGACTGCGTCGTGACGTCGGTGATGCCGATGTACGGCGGGAACTCCTGCTCGGACATGCCGTCCTCCTCGCGCTGGGTGGCGGGAGCCTAGGCCCCGGCTGCCGATGGCGCAAGGACGCGGGTCAGCGCCGCCGCTTGACGGTGATGGACCGGTTGGCCGTCAGCGCGTCCGCGCCGGTCGGGGTGAAGACCGTGCGCAGCGTCAGCTTCAGGGCCCGCAGGCGCAGCGCCGTGCGGCCCTTGGCGCCGAGGTCGCAGCGCAGCGTGTAGGTGCCGGCGGCGGTGACGGATTTGGTGACCCGGCAGTGCACGACGCGCTTCCGCCTGCCCGTCGTCGCCGTCTGGCTGATCCGGCCGGCGCCGGACACCGTGACCTGCGAGGTGACGATGACCCCCGTGGCCGTGACCCTGGCCTTCGGCGCCGTCACGGTCACCGACGGCTTCGCCGCCGCTGCCGCCGCAGCGGTCCGGGACGCGAGCACCGCGCTGGCGCTGGCGGCGGGCCCGGAGCCGAAGGCGTTCTCCGCCGTGACCGCGACGGTGTAGGTGGTGCCGTTCGCCAGGCCCGTGATGGTGCAGCTGGTCGCGGTCGTGGTCGAGCAGGTCGCCCCGCCGGGGCTCGCCGTGGCGGTGTAGCCGGTGATCGCGCCGGGGATCGCCGTCCAGCTCACCGTCGCCTGGCCGTCGCCGGCTGTGGCCGTGACGCCGGTGGGCGCGGCCTGTGGGGAGGTGGCGAACACGCGGGCCAGGTAGCCCGCCGCCGTCCCGCGGATGGTCGTGAAGTTGCCGCCGATCAGCGCCTTGCCGTCGGGCTGCAGCGCGATCGAGCTCGCGAACGAGTTCGCGGTGGGGTTCTCGAAGCCGGTGTCGGGCGTCCCGTCGGCGTTGAGCCGGGCCACGCGTCCATAGGTCTGCCCGCCCACGGTGGCGAAGTTGCCGCCGATGATCACCTTGCCGTTTGCCTGCACGGCCAGCGCGTTGACCGCCGTGCCGCCGCCGTCGATCTGGGGGTTCGCGAACGTGGCGTCGCGGGTGCCGTCGGCATTGAGCCGGGCGGCGCCCGCGTAGGGCGAGCCGCCCACGTGGCTGAACTGCCCGCCGATCACGATCTTGCCGTCCGCGCGCAGGGCGAGGGCGTTCACGACCGGGAGGCTGCTTGTGAGCGTGATCCCCGGATTGGCGAAGGAGGTGTCGAGGGTCCCGTCGGCGTTGAGGCGGGCGACGCCCGACATCGCCGTGCTGCCGACCGTCGTGAAGTCGCCGCCGATGATGATCTTGCCGTCCGGCTGCAGGGCGATCGCGCGGACCTCGAAGTTCGCGACGCCGGAATCGCCGAAGCCGGAATCCAGCGTGCCGTCCGCGTTGAGGCGCGCGATCCGTGATCGCGGCGATGCGCCGACGCTCGTGAAGTTCCCGGCGATCAGGATCTTCCCGTCGGGCTGCACCGCGACGGCGCGGAGCAGGTTCGCTCCGCCGAGCGCCCCGGGGTTCGCGAATCCCGCGTCGCGCGTGCCGTACGCGGTGAGGCGCGCCACCCCATTGACCCCCGTGCCGCCGACGCTTGAGAAGGTCCCGACGATGACGACCTTCCCGTCGGGCTGCAGGGCCGCCGCGTTGACCGTGTTGTCGACGTTCGGGTTGGCGAAGTCCGCGTCCGGGGTTCCGTTCATGGCGATGCGCGCCACGCGCCACTGCGTTGTCAACCCGACCGCGGTGAAGCTCCCGGCGACGACGATCCGGCCGTCCGCCATGGGCGCGATGGAGGTGACGTCCCCGCCGATCGAGGGATCGACGAGGCTCGGGTCGAGCGCACCGGCGGTCTGGGCGGAGGCCGCCGGTCCGGTGGCCAGGAGCGCGAGCAGGACGAGCGCCGCCGTCAGCGGCCTGCGCCCTCGCATTCGCGATGGTTGCGGATCCATCAGCTCAGCTCCCGGTCGACGTCGCCGGTCACCGGGCGACGGTGGGCGGGAATATACAGATGCAGATCGGCTGAAACAGGACGGCGCCCTGCGGAGGCCCGCCTACGCGAAGTCGCGCGGGAAGCGGTACTCCCACGTGCGGTCGAGCGGGGGCGCCCCGTTCTCGGCCACCGCGAGCCGGCAGCTGACCAGGAAGGCGTCGGCGGTGCAGGTCATGCGGCTCTCCTCGACGATGTCGACGACGAGAGCGCCGTCGTCGTAGAGGCAGGTGTTGCGCACCTCGACCTCCGCGGACAGCGGGTCGCCGTCCGCGATGCGCATCGTGGTCAGCGACGAGTCCTCCCAGAGGATCCCGTTCTCGAAGCGCCAGGCGCCGCCGATGTCCCAGTCGCTGGTGGTCTCGGTGACGCCGGTCGCGGGGTCGTACGTGCGGGTGCGGCCGCCGCCCGAGGAGGGGCGCACCTGCTCGATCGGCGGGATCTCCGGCTCGGCCGGCGGGTCGAGGGGCCGCATCGCGTCGTCGAGGTCCGACGGGGGCCGCACCGGCAGCTCGAGCGCGGAGCCGGCGGGTCGCACCGCGAGCTCGACCGGCTCGGGCGAGGGCCAGGCCCACGGCCAGTAGCAGGGCGAGATCGCGATCCGCAGGCGGCTGCCCTTGCGGAAGCGGTGGGCGATCGCGTCGAGCGGCAGGTCGATCGCCATCTCCTCGCCGGGCACGACGAGCGCGGGCGCGTCGTGGCCATCCCGATGGCAGAGGTTGAGCTGGCCGCGGGTCACGAGCAGCGAGGTGCCGTCCGGCGCGACCTCGCTCAGGCGCGCCGTCACGTGCGCGCGCGGGCGGTCGGCGGCCAGGGCCAGGCGCAGGACGGCATGGCCGAGGATCGGCAGGTCGTCCTCGAGCGGGGCGGAGGTGAAGCACAGGCAGTGCGACTCCTCGGTACGCTGGTCGAGCGGCAGGTCGTCGGACTTGCCGTCCGCGCACCAGGCGCCGCCGTCGAGGCCGATCGTCTGGACGCTGCCGACGCGCAGGACGAGGCCCTCGTCGGCGGGCTCGCCGCCGAGCTCGCCGTCGCCGAGGGCCAGGGCGACCGGCTCGATCCGCGGCGAGGGCCAGGCCTCCTCGGCGATCCAGCGGCCGGGGCGGTCGGCGAGGCGCGGCGTCGGCGCGACCGGGTCCTGCTGGTAGGCCACCAGCATCGGCTCCGCGTCGATCCCGTTGTCGACGCCCTTCAGCCAGCGGTCCCACCAGCGCGTCTGCTCGGACAGGATCCCGACCTGCGGCGTCGGCGGCCCGTGGATCGGGTCGACGTGCCCCCAGGGCCCGACGATCGCGCGGCGCGGGCCCCGCACCCCCGCCAGCACCCGGAAGGCGGAGTCCGTGTAGCCGTCGATCCAGCCGGCGACGCACAGGGTCGGCACGTCGATCTCGGCGAAGTCCTCGCAGGCCGAGCCGTGGCGCCAGTAGGCGTCGCGCGTCGGGTGCGCCATCCAGTGCGCGATCCAGGGCTCGAGCTCGAGCCGCTCGAGCCAGGCCTCGCGCCAGCCCTCGCCGTAGATCGCGGGCACCGGGGGGCGCGCCTGCCAGGCGTGCATGCAGACCGACCAGTGCAGCATGTCGAGGGCGTCGACGATCCCGCCGCGGTAGTGCACGTCGTCGGCGTAGCGGTCGTCGGTCGAGTAGCCCGTCGAGATCGCCTTCAGGGCGGGCGGGCGGCGGGCGGCGATCTGCAGGCCGTTGAAGCCGGTCCACGAGTAGCCGGTGATGCCCACCGCGCCGGTGCACCAGGGCTGCGCGGCGATCCACGCGATGGCGTCGACCCCGTCCTGCGTCTCGGCCTCGGTGTACTCGTCGGTGCAGAGCCCCGTCGACTCGCCGGTGCCGCGGATGTCGATCCGGATGCCGGCGTAGCCCTCGCCCGCGAACCAGCGCATCTCCTGCTCGTCGCTGGCCACGGTGCCGTCGGTGAGCCGGTAGGGCCCGTACTCGATCACCGCCGGCACGGGGCGCTCGTCGGCGTCGACGGGCAGCCAGACCTTCGCGTGCAGCCGGGTGCCGTCGGGCAGCGGGATCCAGACCGGCGAGCGCACCTCGATCGTGCGCGGGAAGTCGCGGCGGGTTTCGACGGGCTCCGGCATCCGGGGGAGTCTACGCCTGCACGAGCACGCGGCCGGCCTCGACCCGCACGGGGTAGACGGCCACGCGGTACGCCTCGTCCTCGGGGCAGACGCCCGTCTCGGCGTCGAACTCCCAGCCGTGCCACGGGCAGACCACGACGGTGCGGTCGACGAGCGCGTAGCGCCCGCCGGGCTCGCCCTCGATGCGCTGCTCGATCGTGCCGAGGCACAGGCGCGCCCCCGAGTGGGGGCAGCGGTTGCGCACGGCGACCAGCCCGCCGGTGCGGGGGTCGCGCATCACGCCGACCTCGCGGCCGCCGATCCTGGCGATGGCGGGTGCACCGGGCCGGATGTCCGCCTCGGCGCCGACGTCGTGCCAGTCGCTCATCGGGCCGCGGGGACGTCGAGCCGCGCGCCGTAGAAGGCGACGGCGTTGTCGTGCATGACCGGCCGCCGCCACGCCTCGGGCAGGCGGTTCTCGAGCCACCGGGGCTCGTCGCCGTCCCAGTGCGGGTAGTCGGACGAGTAGCAGAGGATGTCGGGCGCGCCGACCGCGGCGAGCATCTCCCAGAGCAGCTCGTCGTTGCCGCCCGTGTGCTCGAGCGGCTGCGTCGCGAAGCGGATGTGGCGCTGGAGCGTCTCGAGCGGCGGCTCGTCCATCCAGGGGGTGTCGTCGCGCAGGCCGCGCCAGTTGGTGTCGTGGCGCCAGATCATCCCGGGCAGCCAGGCGATGCCGCCCTCGATCAGGAGCACCTTGAGGTCCGGGACCCGCCGGAACGTGCCGTGCGTGGTCAGGGACATCAGGTGGGCCATGATCGAGCAGGCCGAGCCGATGGTGTGCCACTCGATGTAGAAGGTCGGGGCGCCGGCCCCGCTCGGCTGGTGGGCGAGCCCCATGCCCTCCATGCCGGAGTGGATCGCCACGG
>CAIQOY010000249.1 GCA_903873565.1 uncultured Actinomycetes bacterium | reverse complement strand
CCCGGCGCTAGCCGCCCTGCTCGGGGCCGAGGCGGAGAGGGAGGGATTCGAACCCTCGATTGAGGAAAACCCCCAATAACGGTTTTCGAGACCGCCGCCTTCAACCACTCGGCCACCTCTCCGCGCGGGCTGCAGGATAGACCAAGCCGTGGCGCGGGACGCCACGCCGCAGCCCCTACCCGGTGACGGGCTCCGGCGGCGCGACCTCGTGCTTGGGCAGGGTCGCCGTGACGGTGTCGGTCACGCGAGTGCCGGCGCTCGACCGGTACGTCACGGTCAGGGTGACGGGCACGTTCCGCGTGGCGAGCAGGGCGCGCGTCGCGCGGTTGGGGATGCAGTACAGCGTCACCGTGCCGGCCCTCTCCACGCGCTTGGCGGTGGTGCAGACCGTGGCGGTGCCGGCGCGGCTGCCGGAGCTGCGGGTGCCGACCAGGCGCACGCTGCCTCCGGCGGGGACGCGAACTGAGACGCGGGTCACGCCGCGCGACGTCACGCGGGCGCTGCCGGTGATCGTGATCGGCTTCGCGGCGAAGGTCGCCGTCGCGGACTTCGCGGCGTCGACGGTCACGGTGCAGGTGGCGGCCGCGCCCGAGCACGACCCGCCCCAGCTCGAGAAGGCCGAGCCGGCGGCGGCCGTGGCGGTGAGGGTCACGGACGTGCCGCTCGCGAACGACGCCGAGCAGGTCGCCCCGCAGTCGATGCCCGCCGGGCTCGAGCTGACGGCGCCGGCGCCGGTGCCCTTCTTCTCGATCGTCACGGTATGGCTGGTGGTGGCCGGGGCGGTCCCTCCGGCGAAGGTGGCAACGGCGAGGCCCGGGATGTAGCCGCGGGCCGAGGCCGGAACGAAGTCCGCGACGAGTCCGGACCCGTCGAGTGCGGAACGTCCGATCCGGTACCGCTGGTTGTTCGACGGATCCTCGGACGGCCAGAACAGGTAGGCGTCGGTTGCCACCACGGTACCCGCAACGTTCTGAACGAGGCCGCTGACGACCGTTGTGGTGTTCGAGAGATCAGCGTTGGCGCGAACGATGGTGTTCCCGAGGCCCCAGAACACATGGGTCGAGTTCACCGTGATTCCCTGGGGGTTCCCGACGATGATCGTCGTCGGTGTGCTCCCCGAGGCGAGGGCGACACGTCCGACCTTCGCAGTGGTAGAGAAGTAGGCGTGCGTCGTGGTGACGGCGAGGCGCGATGCGCGGTCCGATCCGAGCAGGATGAAGTCGTCGTTCGCGTTCGTGCCGTCGAGGCCCACGCGGCCGATCGAGCCGGTCGTAGCCGCGTTGTCCGAACAGGCGTAGTACAGGAACTGGCCGTCCGTCGCGAGCGCCCCGTTCTGCACCCGTGGGCGGGCTCCGCCCGCGGTCGCGCTGCACGGCGTGGACACGGTCGCGACGCCGCTGCCATCATGGTTGGCGCGGTTGATCACCTTCGACGAGTTCGAGGTGTCGGACGTGATGTAGAAGATCTGCGTCGTCGTGGCGGCGATCCCGTTCGGGTACAGCGGGTTCGTCGTGATGATCGCGTCGTTGAGACCGGACCCGTCGTACGAGACCGCGCCGATGCCGCCGGTGCTCGACGTGCTGGTGTGGGTGAAGAAGAGCGTGCTCGCAGCCGCGGAGGATGGCGCGACCAGCGCCAGGAGCACGGCTCCGACCACGAGCCAGGGCGCCCGCTTCGAGGGGGTGGTGGCTGCGGCGGAGATGGAGTGCATCGGCATGGGGGAGAGACTACACGGGCGTACTTTCGTCGCGTGTGCACGTTGTCGGTTCCGGCGCAGATGCGCGCCGGCGCCCGACGCCGATGTCCGCGGGGCCTGAGCGCAGGCGGTGCGGGACTACGGTGGAGTCCCGCACGGACCCGGCCCGACTGCGGTCACACTTCGCCCATGCGCCTCGCCGACGGCAGACACCTCCCGGTCGAGCGGGCGACGATGCACGCGACGACGGGTTCCGGCCCGGGCGGGCAGCATCGCAATCGCTCGCACACGCGCGTGGAGCTGCGCCTCCCGCTCGCGCTGATGGGCCTGTCGCCGGACGAGCTCGAGCGCGTGCGCATCGCCCTGCGCCACCGCATCGTCGACGACGCGCTGGTCGTGCGGGCCGGGGAGCAGCGCTCGCAGCACCAGAACCGCATCGCCGCGGAGGAGCGGATGG
>CAIQOY010000248.1 GCA_903873565.1 uncultured Actinomycetes bacterium | reverse complement strand
GTTGAGCTTGCCGGCCATCGGCGAGACCAGCAGCACCACGAGGGTCAGGGGCAGCGTCCTCAGGCCCGCGCCCACGGCGCTGTAGCCCTGGATGTTCTGCATGTAGAGGGTGATCACGTAGATCGACCCGAACAGCCCGAATCCGACGAGGACCGCGACGATGATCGAGGTCGAGAAGACGCGGCTGCGGAAGAAGCCGAGGGGCACCATCGGCTGCGCCTGGCGCGACTCCCAGATGCAGAAGGCGGCCAGCAGGCCGAGGGCGAGGACGATCAGCCCGAGGGCGTTCCAGGACACCCACGGGTGGTCGTTGGCGCCGATCACGCCGTAGGTGAGCAGGAACAGGCCCGCGGTGACGATGACGGTGCCCACCACGTCGAGGCTGCGCACCGTCTCGTCGCGGGACTCGCGCACGGCGTAGAGGGCGACGGCGAAGGCGATCACGGAGATCGGGACGTTGATCCAGAAGACGGCGGCCCAGCCGACGCCGTCGACGAGGATCCCGCCGACCAGGGGCCCGACGGCGAGGCCGAGGCCGCTGATCCCCGCCCACACGCCGATCGCGCCGGCGAGGCGCTCGCGCGGGAAGGCGGCGACGAGGATCGACAGGGACAGCGGGTTCATCAGGGCGGCGCCCGTGCCCTGCAGGGCGCGGGCGGCGATCAGCTGCCCGTCCGTCTGCGCCAGGGCGCAGAGCACCGAGCAGACCCCGAACAGCACCACCCCGACCAGGAACATCCGCTTGCGGCCGAAGCGGTCGCCGAGCTTGCCGCCGAGCAGGATCAGCGCGGCGAACACGAGGATGTACGCGTTGATGATCCACTGCAGCCCGCTGATCGACGGGTCGAGGTCGCGCTGGATCGTCGGCAGCGCGACGTTCACGACGGTGTTGTCGAGCATGATCATGAACAGCGCGAAGCACATCGCGAACAGGGTCAGGCGCCGGCGCCGCTCCGTGTAGGGGTGCTCGGCGGGGGCGGCGCTCACGCGCCGTCGCCGCTCTGCGCCTGCTCGCGCTCGCGCCGCTTGCGGCGCTCGTTCTGCGAGGCGACGGCCACGAGGAACGTCGCGGGCAGGGCCCAGAAGAGCCCGTAGATGACGCTGCGCATCGGCGGCTGCGCGAGGGCCGTCCAGTGCAGGAACGAGATGACCACCACCATCACCGGGTACGCGATCACCAGCTGGACGCCGAATTCGAGGTTCTCCCAGCGCCGGAGCAGGGAGCGCTTCTCGTCGGCCGCCATACCGGCAGGATAGGCCCTCGCCGGTGGTAGCGTTCCGGTTCCGAGGGCGCCGAAGGAGCACTGATGGGCCGCACGACCTACGAGAAGATCTGGGACTCCCACGTCATCGACGGGGACCTGCTCTTCATCGACCTGCACCTGATCCACGAGGTCACGACCCCGCAGGCCTTCGAGGGCCTCCGCCTCGCCGGGCGCGGCGTGCGCCGTCCGGACCGCACCCTCGCGACCGCCGACCACAACACCCCCACCAGCCCGCTCGCGGACGGGATCGACGACCCGGTCTCGAAGCAGCAGCTCGACACGCTGACGGCCAACGTGTCCGAGCACGGCCTCGTCTTCTACCCGTGGGGCCACAGGCGCCAGGGCATCGTGCACGTGATCGGCCCCGAGCTCGGCGTCACCCAGCCGGGCATGACGATCGTCTGCGGCGACTCGCACACCGCCACGCACGGCGCCTTCGGCGCGCTCGCGTTCGGCATCGGCACGTCCGAGGTCGAGCACGTCCTCGCCACGCAGACCCTGCCCCAGAACAAGGCCAAGAAGCTGCTGGCCCGCTTCGAGGGCGAGCCGGGCCGCGGCGTCGTCGCCAAGGACTACATCCTCGGGCTGATCGGCCAGATCACCGCCGCCGGCGGCGCCGGCTACGTGATCGAGTACGCCGGCCCCGCCATCGAGGCCCTCTCGATGGAGGGCCGCATGACGATCTGCAACATGTCGATCGAGGGCGGCGCCCGCGCCGGCTACGTCGCGCCGGACGACACCACCTTCGCGTACCTCGAGGGCCGCCCCGGGGTCCCCGCCGACTGGGACGCCGCCGTCGCCGAGTGGCGCGAGCTGCGCTCCGACCCGGACGCCGAGTACGACCGCGTCGAGGTGGTCGACGTGGCCGCC